>DATHHZ010000562.1:0-2933 GCA_035316965.1 Burkholderiales bacterium
CTGGCGGAACTCGCGGGCGCCCTCGCGCGTCGCGGGGCGGCCACCCCACACGCCGAGCTCGCGCAGCACGCGCAGCAACCCCGTCTTCCTGGCGACCCGCCCTACGTACAGCGCGCGCTTCCAACGCTCTCTCCTGACGCCCATCAGGGCGATATCTCCCCCTGCTCAGGCTTGGAAACGCGTCGGCTTCACGCGCTGTCGTGCAAGGAAGCTGTCCACCGCTTCGCGATGGACGCGCAGGACGCGGCCGACACGCACCGCATCGAGTCGACCGTCGTGGATCAACCGCCTGATCGTCTCAGGGTGCACGCCGAGCTGATCCGCCACCTCGCGTACGCTGACGAGCCCGGGATCTCCGCCTGCAGAAGACACTTCTCGAGAAGCCTTGCAGGTTCCACGGTCAGGCGTGTGAGCGTTCGATCCAGTGTCGAGGACCGGAGGACCCACCGACTCGCGCGCTCGCTCCGAAAGGGCTCGTTAAGAGCGACTGTCAGCCGCCGGCGCTACTCAGCGCAACGACGGCGAGCAAAGCGCGCAAGGGTGACGCTAGATCTCGTGGCCGTCGTGCGACCCGTCAGGCCACAAGCTCAGCGCCGGCAGCAGCGCTGCCACGATGAGGACTGCGAAAACTGCGAAATAGATCAGTCGAGCTCTGGACATGGAGTCACCTCCTTTCGACAGATGCGTTAGAAGCGGACGTCTTGCAACACGTCGGCGGCCTGGCGGTAGAGCCGGGCAGCAGTCCGATCGTCACCGCGGCAAGCGGCAAGGTCACCCTGCGCGACCCACGCTGATGCGCGGTGGCTCCCGGATGACAGCTGGTCGTACGCGCGCTCGCCGGCCTGGAAGGCCACATCGGCCTCGTCGAGCCGATCCTGCTCGAGCAACGAACGGCCCAGCACGAGTTGGGCGTTGCCGATCTCACCAATCTCGTCAACGCGGTCCCCGAGCAGCTCGAGCGCATACCGCGCCTGCTCCTCGGCCCGCGTGACGTCGCCGGTGCGCAGGTGAACCTGGGCGATGCCGTTGACCGCATGTGCGGCTTCCGCATCGTTGCCGACCTCGAGGGCGATGCGAACGGCGTCCTTGAGGAGGTCCACTGCTTCCTCGGGATGGCCGAGGAGGAAGTTGATCCCGCCGAGGTTATTCAGCAGGCGACCGAGGTTGGTTCGATCCGAAAGCTCCTCGTACGCGGCCTTCGCCCGCTCCGCATATGAGCGCGCGAGGACCCAGTGTCCCTCGCGGTCGGCGATGATCGACGCCTGGAAGTAGACGTCGGCGGCCGTGCGCTTGTCGCTCAGGCCTTCGGCAAGCTCGAGTGCCCGCTCGACGTCTTCTCGAGCAGCCTCGAGATCGCGGCGCCGTCGATAGCAGCGCGAGCGCCAGGCAAGAATGCTCGAGCGCAGCTGATCCGACGGAATCTCCGAGCGCTCGGCCAGCTTGAGCGCCTCGTCGAACAGGCCGATTGCCGTCTGGATGCTGTTGAGCTTGTAGCGGGCGACGCCCAGCCGGAAGACCACGTCGGCACGCTCCACATCCGAGAAAGACGCGCCCTCGGAGAGTGCGCGGGCTCGCTCGAGCAGCGCGATGGCTTCGCGGACCTCGCCGCGGCGCATCCGCACGGTCGCCTCACCGGCGAGCGCGCGTGACTCGAGCTCCTGCATGCCGGTGGCCAGCACGGCAGCACGGATGCTCTCGAACTCCTCGAGCGCCTCGTCGTTGCGGCGCGCCTCGAGCAGGGCATCCGCACGCGCGAGCGCCGCATCGACGCGGCCGCGCTCGTCGGCCGAGACGCCGTTCGCCAGAAAGCCTGCGTCGACGCCGAGCCGCTGCGCGAGCCAATCGATCGTCTCGCGCGTCGGACGTGTCTTGCCGCGCTCGATCTGGCTCACGTACTCCTTCGAAAACCGATCGCCCGCAAGGTCCGTCTGAGTCATCGAGGCGGCGACTCGGAGCTGCCGCAGGCGTTCGCCGAGTCTCAGCCCGGCTTGAGCGGCAGAGGCTCGCTGTTCCTGGCGGATGGCGGTCGAGTCAGACACGTACGGTTAAGTAGACGACATGCTTCACAAAACTTCAACCTGTCCTTTGGGGCATCCCCCAAAAAGGTCATGCTAGGGCCAAAAACCTGTCAAGCAAGCCTAACGCAAATCACTTGACCGAGCTACTTGACATGCCCAGAGAAGCCTCCTACAGTGAGGCCATCTTGCATCCGGGCCAGACGCCAGGTTCGGCTGCAGGAGGCGCTTCACCAGGTGGGATCCGAAAGGGGCGTGGCTGGGCCGCAGAGCCAAGTCCCGGGGAGACCGCCACACAGGGCGGAGTCGCCTACAGGAATCGACCCCCGGAGCCGCAGCCGGGGGTCTTCCTCTTTTTCAGGGCTCGTTGGCCAGGGCGCCGACGACCGACTCCGGCGCGCCCTCGCGGCGGGGCAGTTGGCGAACCGTCAGGACGGAGATGATCGCGCCCATCAGGACGAGCGCGGCCCCGAGGTGGACCGCTCGGTGATAGCCGCCCACGAACTGGTCTCGCCACAGCGGGCTCGTCGGCAGGACGCTGACGCTCGTGGCCACGAGCGCGCCCATGATCGCGATCCCGAGCGAGCCGCCGACCTGGCGCATGCTGTTGATCACCGCGGAGCCCACGCCCGCCTTCGCCACGGGAACGGATCCCATCGCCGCGGCCGTCGTGGGTGCCATCGTGACCGCCATCCCGAGGCCGCCCACCAGCAGTCCCGGCAGGATGTTCCAGAAAGACGAGTTGGCGTCGAGCGTCCCGAAGAGAAGCAGCGCGACGGCAAGAAGGGTCATCCCCGCACCCATCAGCCAGCGCGCGCCGATCCGGTCGGAGAGCTTCCCGGCGATCGGCGCGACGAGGATGATCAGGATCGTCATGGGCAGGAAGATCGCGCCCGCCTTCGTCGGCGAGTAGCCCAG
>DATHHZ010000563.1:0-2805 GCA_035316965.1 Burkholderiales bacterium
CTCCTGAAATCCGTGTCAGGCGCCGGGACGCGCGAGCGCGCCGGTGCCGGTTCCGCACGACCGCGGTCGTGCGTCGTACGGGTCAGATCAGGAGAGGAAAGGCGGAGCGCGCGGAGGCGCGGTCGGGTGGAACGCTGTTACCGGTCGCAGCGCCTCGCTGCGCGTAAAGACTCGCGCGACGGCGGGTGCCGACGGGAGCCCCGGCGGCGCGACGTGAGAAATCGCCGCGCAGCGCTCGGCATTAAACGGGCACAGCGAGCAGTGCGACGCGTGGACATTCTTGTTCGGGGAATCCGCGGGCGCTCCGCTGGAGGCGTGATTGAGGCCGGTCGCGCTGCAGATCTCCGACGGCAGCGTTGGCACGTTCGGCTTGGCGTTCGCGAGCAGCGGCCAGGACGCGTTGAGCGCCATGCCCGCGAGCGCGAGCCAGGCGGCGATGCGGTTGCGGGAGCGATGCGCGGACATGGCCGCTTTTTTAGCACAGATGCGGGCGCTTTTCCAGCCGTGAATCTCCGGCGGTTCTGGTATTCTCCACTCCGACATGAAGGGAAGACTCGAAGACCGGCGCCTGCTCACCGGGCAGGGGCGATTCATCTCCGACTGGAATTTTCCGAATCAGGCCTACGCGGCGTTCCTGCGCTCGGACCGCGCGCACGCCGAGATCGTCTCCGTCGACACGTCCGCAGCGCTCGAAGCCCCCGGGGTGCTCGTCGTGCTCACCGGCCGTGACGTGGCCGAAGCCGGCTACAAGTCGATTCCGACCAACCTCGGCGTCAAGGACCGCTTCGGCGAGCCGCTCAAAAAGCCGCCGCGCCCGGTGCTCGCTCAAGGGAAAGTCCGCCACGTCGGCGAGTGCGTCGCCTGCGTCGTCGCCGAGTCGCCGCAGCTCGCGCAGGACGCGGCCGAATTGATCGCGGTCGAATACCGCGAGCTGCCCGCGGTGACCGCCGCGGACAAGGCGCTCGCGCCCGGGGCGGCGCAGCTCCACGCCGAGCTTCCAGGGAACCTTTCCTTCGACTGGGTCGCGGGCGACGAGGCCGCGACCGAGGCCGCGTTCCGCGCAGCCGACCGCGTGGTGAAACTCGCGCTCGACAACCCGCGCATGGTCGGCAACCCGATGGAGCCGCGCGCCTGCGCTGGGACCTACGACGCGGCGACGCAGAAGTATGCGCTCTACGCCTGCACTCAGGGGACCGCGGGGATGCGCGGGCAGCTCGTCTACACGATGGGCGTTCCCGACGACAAGATCGACGTCATCGCCGAGGACGTCGGCGGCGGGTTCGGCGTGCGCTTCAACATGTATCCGGAATACTGCGCGGTGCTTCTCGCGGCGAAGAAGGCTGCCCGCCCGGTAAAATGGATCGGCAGCCGCTCGGAAGTTTTCCTTTCCGACGAGCAGGGGCGGGACGTCGCGAGCACGAGCGAGCTCGCGCTCGACGCCTCGGGTAAATTTCTTGCGATGCGGTTTTCGTATATCGCCGACCTCGGCGCCTACCTCGCTCCGACCGGCCCGTTCGTCAACACGCAGGGCGTGGTCGCCTGCCTCACCGGCGTGTACGAGGTGCCGGCCGCGTGCGCGCGCGTCAAGCTCGCGGTGACGAACAAGGCGCCCGGAGCCGCCTACCGCGGCGCAGGCCGCCCGGTGATGTCCTACATGATCGAGCGGCTCGTCGATCATGCCGCAGTCGAGCTGGGCATCGATCCCGCCGAGCTGCGGCGCAGGAACCTCGTGACCAAGGACAAGTTTCCCTATAAGGCGGCGAACGGCAACACTTACGACTGCGGCGATTTCGAGGGCGTGCTCGGCGACGCGCTGAAGGCTTCCGACTGGGCCGGATTTCCGGCGCGGCGCGCTCAATCGGCCGCGCGCGGGAGACTGCGCGGCCGCGGCATGGCCGCTTACATCGAGGCGAGCGGCGGGGGCTTTGCGCCGTCGGACCAGGTCGAGCTGCGTTTCGACGCGGGCGGCGCGATCACGATGTACGCGGTCTCGCACTCGCACCGACAGGGCCACGAGACGAGCTACGCGCAGATCGTCTCCTCGGTGCTCGGCGTGCCGATGGAAAAGTTCCGCCTGCGGAACGGCGACCCCGCGGTGCGCCTGGTCGGCAACGCGACCGGCGGCTCGCGCTCGCTCCTGGGCGTCGGGAGCGTCATGCAGCTCGCCGCAAAGCAGGTCGTGGAAAAAGGCCTCGCGCTCGCGTCGAAAGAACTCGAAGCGGCCGCCGCGGATATCGAGTTCCGCGAAGGCTCTTACCGGATCAGGGGCACCGACCGCGCCGTTACGCTGCTCGCGCTCGCGCAGAAGTACGCCGGCACTCCGAACGCGCTCGACGTGAAAACCGAGGGCAAGTTCGGCGTGACCTTCCCGAACGGCTGCCACATCGCGGAAGTCGAGATCGAGCCCGAAACGGGAATCGCCGAAATCGTGCGCTTCACCGCGGTGGACGACGCCGGCAACATCATCAATCACCAGATCGTGGAAGGACAGATGCAGGGCGGGATCACTCAAGGGGCGGGGCAGGTATTCGGCGAGCATGCGGTGTACGATCCCGACACCGGGCAGCTCCTCACCGGGAGCTTCATGGACTACCCGATGCCGCGCGCGGGTCTCGTGAACGGCCTCGCGATCCGCGAGCATCCGGTGCCGACCGCCACGAACCCGCTCGGCGCAAAGCGCGTGGGCGAAGCCGGCGTGAGCGGCTCGCTCCCCGCGCTCATGAACGCCGTATCGGATGCCCTTCGGCAGGCGGGCGTCACGCGCTTCGACATGCCGGCGACCCCGGACCGCCTCTGGCGCGCGAT
>DATHHZ010000564.1:0-2072 GCA_035316965.1 Burkholderiales bacterium
GACAAGACTCGCCTGCACCTCGACCGCTGTCTCACCTGCCGCGCCTGCGAGACGACCTGCCCGTCGGGCGTGCAGTACGGACGCCTGCTCGATATCGGACGTAAGCTGGTCGAGGAAAAAACGGCGCGGCCCGCGTGGGAAAAGTTCAAGCGCCGCGCCCTCGCCGAGATCGTGCCGCGCCGGCGGCTGTTTGCGCTGCTCTTGGAGCTCGGCAGGCTCGCGCGGCCGTTCCTCCCCGAGAGGCTCGCCGAAAAGGTGCCGGCCTCGACGCCTGCAGCGGGCGCCTGGCCCGCGCCACGCCACCCTCGGAAAATGCTCGCGCTTGCCGGCTGCGTGCAGGCCGCGCTCGCGCCCGACATCAACGCGGCGGCGGCACGCGTGCTCGATCGCGTCGGAATTTCGCTCATCGAAGTCAAAGGCGCGGGCTGCTGCGGGGCGCTGCGCTTCCATATCGGCTACCAGGAAGAGGGCCTTGCCGACATGCGCGCGCTGATCGACCGCTGGTGGCCGATGATAGAACGCGGCGAGGTCGAGGCCATCGTCATGACCGCGAGCGGCTGCGGGGTGGTGGTGAAGGAATACGCGCACCTGCTCCGGCACGACCCGGCTTACGCTGGGAAGGCGGAGAAAATCAGCGCGATGACGCGCGACATCAGCGAGGTGATCGAAGCGGAGCACGCCCGGCTCGAGCCGCTGCCCGCGAAAAAAGGCGGGCGCATCGCTTTTCATCCGCCGTGCACCCTGCAGCACGGGCAGAACATCAGGAGCGTCACCGAGCGCGTGCTCGCGCGCGCGGGGTTCGAGCTGACGCCGGTTCCCGATTCGCACCTGTGCTGCGGTTCCGCCGGCACGTATTCGATCCTGCAGCCGGAGCTGTCCGCGCAACTGAAACGGAACAAGCTTTCGGCTCTCGCCTCCGGCGCGCCCGAAGAGATCCTCACCGCCAACATCGGTTGCCTGGTGCACCTTCAGAGCGGCACCGAGCTGCCGGTGAGGCACTGGATCGTGGCGCTGGAAGAGCGCTTGAGTTAGGGAGTATCGTTTGGCGCGGCTCATAGACAACATCCCCGAGCGTCCGCCCAACCGCGACATCCGTCAGCTCGCGCGCGTGCTGCGCTTCCTCTGGCCGTACCGCGCGCGGATGGCGGTAGCGGGTGTCGCGCTGGTGGTTGCGGCCGGCTGCGTGCTGGTGCTCGGGCAGGGCTTGAAGCGCGTCATCGACGCCGGATTCTCGGGAAACGACGCGGCCTCGCTCGACACGGCGCTGTTTGCGCTGCTCGCCATCGTCTGCGTGCTCGCTCTGGCGACGTACACGCGTTTCTACTCCGTGTCCTGGATCGGCGAGCGCGTTTCCGCCGACATCCGCCGGGCGGTGTTCGGGCACCTGCTGGACCAGTCTCCCGGGTTTTTCGAGACCATGCGCACCGGCGAAGCGATCTCGCGCCTCACCAACGACACGGCGCTGCTGGAAGTGGTGATCGGCTCCTCGGCTTCGTTCGCGCTGAGGAACACGCTGATCATGCTCGGCGCATTGGTAATGCTGGTGATCACCAGTCCCAAGCTCACCGCGCTGGTGGTGCTCGGAGTGCCGCTGGTGATCGCGCCGATCCTCCTGTTCGGCCGGCGCGTGCGAAAGCTCTCGCGCGCCAGCCAGGACCGGATCGCCGACGTCAGCACCTATATCGACGAGGCCTTGCACGAGATCCGCACGGTGCAGTCCTACGGTCACGAGGACAAAGACCGCGAGCGCTTTGGCGAGCGCGTCGAGCAGGCCTTCGGCACCGCGGTGAGGCGCATCGGCCAGCGCGCGCTCCTCGTCGCTCTGGTGATGCTGTTCGCCTTCGGCGCGGTGGGCGTCATCCTCTGGATCGGCGGCCACGACGTGCTCGCCGGGCGCTTGAGCGCGGGCGAGCTCTCGGCCTTCGTGTTCTACGCCGTGCTCGTCGCCGGAGCGGTGGGCGCGGTGTCCGAGGTGATCGGCGATCTGCAGCGAGCGGCGGGCGCGACCGAGCGCCTGATGGAGTTGCTCGCGACCGAGCCGGTGATCCGCGCACCGGCAAATCCGCAGGCGC
>DATHHZ010000565.1:0-4029 GCA_035316965.1 Burkholderiales bacterium
GCCCTGCTTAAAGCTCTGCGCGACGGCCTGAAGGCCAATCCGGTCGTGGCCTTGCTCGGCCCGCGTCAGTGCGGCAAGACCACGCTCGCGCGCGGCCTGGCCGGGAGCGTCGCGACAAGCTATTTCGATCTCGAGAATCCCGCGGATCTCGCCCGCCTCGCCGAGCCGATGCTGGCGCTCGAGCGGGTGAAGGGCCTGGCGGTGATCGACGAGGTGCAACGCCGCCCGGACTTGTTTCCGGTGCTGCGCGTATTGGCCGACCGGCGTCCGGCGCCGGCGCGCTTCCTAGTGCTGGGGAGCGCCTCGCCCGAGCTGCTGCGCCAGACTTCCGAAACGCTCGCCGGGCGCGTGCGCTTTGTCGAAATGGGCGGTTTCTCGCTCGACGAGGCGGGCGCGCAGAACTGGCGTCGGCTCTGGGCGCGCGGGGGATTTCCCCGCTCTTATCTGGCGCGGTCCGAGGCGGAAAGCATGCGTTGGCGCGAAGATTTCATTCGCACGTTCCTGGAGCGAGACCTGCCGCAACTGGGCATGCGCGTGCCGGCCGCCACGATGCGCCGCTTCTGGACAATGCTCGCCCATTACGCGGGCGCTATCTGGAACGGCTCGGAGATCGGGCGCTCGCTTGGCGACGCGCATACCACCGTTCGGCGGTACCTCGACCTGCTTTCTTCGGCTCTCGTCGTCCGCACTCTTCAACCCTGGCACGAAAACCTCGGCAAGCGTCAGGTCAAGGCGCCGAAGGTCTACGTGCGCGACACCGGCCTGCTGCACGCGCTGCTCGGCGTGCCCGACATCGACGCGCTCGAAAGCCACCCGAAACTCGGCGCGTCGTGGGAATCCTTCGCGATCGAGCAGGTGCTGCTCCAGGCCGGCGCCCGCGAGGCCTACTACTGGCGCACGCAGGCCGGGGCCGAGCTGGATCTGCTGCTTTTCCTCGGCGGCAAGCGCATCGGGGTCGAGGTGAAATACGGAGATGCGCCGGCCATGACCAAGTCCATGGCCTCCGCGCTCGTCGATCTCCGATTACACCGGCTGTTCGTGGTCCATGCGGGAAGTTCGCGCTTTCCGCTCGGAAAGAAAGTCGAGGCGCTGCCGCTGCAGGATTGCGTGCGGGAACTGGCGAAGCTGGGCGGAAGGCGGTAAATCCCCCGACCTTTCGTTCAATACCTTAGGGACGAACCCGGCGCTGCCCAATCCCGCGGGCCGCCTCCCAAAAGGATCTCAATCGACTCGTCGCCGGAGAGAAGGCAGGCAGTGTCGCGGAATAGCTCTCCCACGGCGGCGCGGAAAGCCGGAAGGTCCGCTTCAATCACGGTATTGCTCAAAGCTTTTTCCCGCGCAGAATGCCGCAATGCTGTCCGCAGCCAGCTGTATGTCGAAGAGGTATTTCCGCGCTTCAAGCCGCATAAAGCAAGGTCTTCTCCTGCTCCACGCGCTGCCGGAAATAGGGGTTACCGAGGTTGGCTGGAGTGACAAGATCGACCGGGAGATTGAGCAGCTTCCCCAGTGCGTCGCGAAGCTGAAAGTAGGCGTCGGCGTACTCCCGGGGCGGAAGATCTCCCAGGTCAACGAGAAAATCCAGATCGCCGGGCCGCTTGCCGGTGCCGGCTGCCGCCGAACCGAATATTTCCAGACGGCGAACGCCCAGTCTCGCGCAGATGCGGGCGATCTCATCCTGGCGCTCCAGGAATTCACGGCGGATGGCTTGATTCATGGATATCCTCGAATTGCGTACGAAGCCTACTCCCTCGGGTTGTAACGGTAAACTCTAGGTACCGTAGTCTCTCATGTGTTGCGATATGGATGCGACGGATTGGTGCAGGGTTTACTCCTCTTGCTTCTGCACCCGGTGCCCGTGCTTCTTCACCAGCGCGTCGCGCTCGGCCTCGCGCAGGTCCTCGCGCACCATTTCCTCGACGAGCTGCTCGAAGCTCGTCTTCGCCTGCCAATGTAATTTCTGCTTCGCCCGAGTGGGATCGCCGACGAGGGAGTCCACTTCCGTGGGCCGGAAATAGCGCGGGTCCACGGCGACGACTTTTTTTCCCGAGGCGTCGAGCGCATGCTCATCGACGCCCTTGCCGTGCCACTTGAGGCGGATGTCGAGCCTTGCCGCCGCGAGGTTGATGAAATCGCGCACGCTGTGCTGCTTCCCCGTGGCGATCACGAGGTCCTCGGGCTGCGGCTGCTGCAGCATCAGCCACTGGGCCTCGACGTAGTCGCGCGCGTGGCCCCAGTCGCGCCTCGCGTCGAGGTTTCCGAGGTACAGGCAATCCTGCATCCCGAGCTTGATGCGGGCGAGGCCGCGCGTGATCTTGCGCGAAACGAAGGTCTCGCCGCGTATTGGCGACTCGTGGTTGAAGAGGATCCCGTTGCAGGCATACAGGCCGTAGGCCTCGCGGTAGTTGACGGTAATCCAGTACGCGTAGAGTTTCGCCACGCCGTAGGGCGAGCGGGGATAAAAGGGCGTGGTCTCGCGCTGTGGCGTTTCCTGCGCCAGGCCGAAGAGCTCGGAGGTCGATGCCTGATAGAACCGGGTCCGCTTGCCCAGGCCCAGGGTGCGGATCGCTTCGAGCAGACGCAAGGTTCCGAGCGCGTCTGAATTGGCGGTGTACTCGGGCTCGTCGAAGGACACGTGAACGTGACTCTGCGCGGCAAGGTTGTAGATCTCGTCAGGCTGCACTTTTTGCAGGATGTGCATCAGGCTGCTCGAGTCGGTCATGTCCCCGTAGTGCAGGAACATGCGCACCTCGGGCTCGTGCACGTCGCGATACAGATGGTCGATCCGGGCGGTATTGAAGAGGGAAGTGCGCCGTCTGACGCCGTGCACCTCGTAGCCTTTCTCGAGCAGGAACTCGGCGAGATAAGCGCCGTCCTGGCCGGTGATGCCGGTGATCAGGGCAGTTTTTTGTTTGGACATTCTCTTGAATGGCGCGCCGGGCAGAAAAGGTTGCCTATATTGCACGCGCCGGGTGTCCGGAGGCAAGAGACGTAGATTAGAATGCGTCGGGTTGGGAGTGAGAGGGCCACGTCAACAATGAAAATCAAAACCAACGGCATCGAGCTGAATTACACCGTCGAAGGCAACGGACCGTGGCTGGTGATGAGCCATTCGCTCGCCTGCGATCTTTCGATGTGGGACGAGCAGGCGGCGGTGCTCAGGCGCAATTTCAAGGTGCTGCGCTTCGACACGCGCGGCCATGGCACGAGCGACGCGCCCGAAGGCGAATACACGCTCGACATGATGGCGTACGACGTGCACGGCCTCCTGCAGGGGCTGGGCGTCGAGCGCTGCCACTGGGTCGGCCTGTCGATGGGCGGGATGATCGGCCAGACCTTCGCCCTGAAATTTCCCGGGATGTTCGCGAGCATGGTGCTCGCCGACACCACCAGCCGCTACGCGCCCGAGGCCTTGCCGCTGTGGCAGGGCCGCATCAAGACCGCGCAGGACAAGGGCATGGAGGCGCTGGTCGAGACGACGCTCCAGCGCTGGTTCACCGAGCCTTTCCGCAAGACCCATCCCGAGGTGGCGGCGCGGGTGAGCGCGATGATCCGCGCCACGCCCGTCCCGGGTTACGTGGGCTGCTGCCACGCGATTCCCAGGATCAACCTGACCCAGCGGCTGAAGGAGGTGAAGTGCCCGTCGCTCGTGATCGTCGGCGAGCAGGACGCAGGCACCCCGGTTGCGATGGCGCGCGAGATCCACGCCGCGCTGCCCGGATCCGATCTGGTGGTCATCCCCTCGGCCTCGCACCTGTCCAACCTCGAGCAGCCGACGGCTTTCCTGCGCGCGCTGACTATTTTCCTGAACAAGCACCGGTAGACCACCCCGGCGCTTCGCGCCACCCCTCCTCAAGAGAGGAGGGGAAAAACCCCAAACCTCCCGATGAGAATCCTTCTACTTGCTGTCGCCTTCGCTTTCGCAGCGGGCGCAGCGGCGCAGCCCGCGACCGGGGTGCCTGCGTCCTGCTCGCCGACGATCACGAGCGACGGGCACTTCACCTCCTTCAGCCGCTGGGTCAGGTTGATCCT
>DATHHZ010000566.1:0-3559 GCA_035316965.1 Burkholderiales bacterium
TCGTCGAGCGTACGCAGGCGCAAGAGCGGAGAGGCCCAGGCGACGAGCGGTACCAGTACGATCGCGCCAAGACCCGCGAGGAGCAATGTCGCGCGCAATCCCGCATGCTCTGCGATCCAGCCACCTGCCAAGCCGCCGAAAGGCGCCGTCGCCACCGTGAGGCAGATCATCGTCGCCGTCACGCGCCCGAGCAGCGGATCCGGCGTCACTGCCTGGCGCAGCGTCAGATAGTTGATGAAGAACACCATGCCGCTGAAGTCGAGCACGAACAGCCCGAGGCCGAACAGGGCCGAGGCGGCGAGCTCGCTTCCCGATGCAGTGGCGAGCAGCAGCCAGCCGACGCCGGTCCCCAGCATCCCTGCCAGCATGGTGGGACCGAAGCCCAGACGTCGGTTGAGTGGCCCGATGGCGGCCGTGGCGCCGAGCGAGCCGATGCCTGCGAGCATCCACAGCGCGCCGACACGCCCGGCGCTGAAGCCGAGCTCGCGCGCCGCGTACAGCACCACGATCGCGAGCGATGCATGCCGGAAGATCTGCCAGACGGAGATCGCCCAGGCGAGCGCACGCAGCACGGCGTTGCGCCAGATCGCGGACAATCCTTCGCGAATCTCCGCGCCGACGCTCGAGGCGCGCATCTTCGGCGCGTCGTTGGGCCCGGAACGGATGCCGCGCAGAATCCAGGCCGAAAGCAGGAACGACAGCGCATCGAGCAGGATCGCGAACGGCGCCGTGAGCCACTGGATCAGCGCTCCGGCGATTCCGGGTCCGATGAGCTGCGCGGCGGAGTCGCTCACCCCGATCTTGGCGTTCGCTTCGACCAGATTGCTGCGCCCGACCCGTTCGGTCATGAAGACCTGATAAGCCGGCCAGCCGCAAACGGTTCCAAGGCCGACTAGGAATCCGACCGCATAGAGCACCCTCATGGAGAGCACATCGAGCCACGCGCAAAGCGGCACCGCGAGCAAGGCCAGGGCGCGCGCGATGTCCGACCATACGATGATCGGAAGCTTGGGTGCGCGGTCCACCAGCACGCCGGCGAACAGGCCGAAGAGCGCGAACGGCAGCGCCTCGAGCGCCGTGAGGACGCCCATTTCGAGCGGCGTCGCATCGAGCAGCAGGGCGCCGGTGAGCGGCAGCGCGAGGAAGGTGATCTGCCCGCCGAAGTGGGTGATGGTGAGCGAGCTCCACAGCCGCACAAAATCGCCGTGGCGCCACAGCCCGTTGAACACTCGGGTGGGATTCAGTCGTCGAAGTAAGTTCGCCATTGTCTTTCCGTCGCCTGTTGAGCGAAGCGGAAATGACTCTGGCTGGTCGGCCGATTCGTCCCGCCTCGAAGCCCGGCGGGCATTCGGCCCGCGGGTCAGTCTTTGCCGCCGATGAACGGCAAGCCGGCGTAACGCACGCTGTCCGCGCCACGCGCCATGCCGCCGCAGAAGCGGCGAGAGGGATTTGGATTTGCGTGGTGGTCCATATGTTCGTTCGTCGATTGCGGTGGGACGCCGCGAAGTATACCGGACACGTGCCGATTCGGCACGCGGCTCTAGTAGGCGCTATCTCTGGCAAGATATCAGTCGTCGCAAATCGTCAAGTTGTTGGACTGCTGGAGCAATTCACAATTTCTCAAGATTTCTGGCGCAATTCGGGCTTTCATCTACTCGAGCGCGACAACGAGGGACGGCTTTCCATCACCGACGATTTCCTGCGCGCCTACCTGATGCGTCCGGAGATCCGGCCGGTCGGGGAGTCCGGGCCGAACGAGATCGCGTTGCACGAGGCGCTCATGGAAGATCCGCGTCGCGACCCGGCCCCGCCGGCGTTGGAGAGCATCGAGGACGCGGATGCTCGCGACAACTACCGCGTTCTGCTCGCGTTCCTTGGGAGACTGAAGCGCGCGGCGTCGCTGGAGTCCTCCTACCTGGAGATTTTTTCGGGCGGAGACGTAGCGGTCCCGCCCCTTTTCATCGACCAGCTCGTCCAGATCATCGTGCGCAACATTCTCGAGGGCTGCGAGGACGCGCTCGAGCCGCGCGCGGGAGAGCTTTTCTTCCGGGAACAAAAGGCGAGCACCGAGGAGGGCGCGGTGATGCTTGCCGACCTCGAAACAGTCGACATGCGCGCCTCGGGCGGGAGCCTGGGCAGTTTAGGCCGGTTGATTGTGGAGGCTCAGGCGCCCCTGGCGACGGTGAACCTTGATGTGCTCGATACTGAGAACGCGCAGACGTACTGGCTCCGCGATCAGCGCCACGATTTTGTGATCAGCATGAACTTCGGGCGGGCCGCCAACGAAGCATTCTGCCGCGTGATGGAAAAATGGATCCGGCATTTCTCTGGCGTCAAGGTGAATATAGAGCCGCTGCGCGCAGTGGAGGAGCGCGGCTGGGCTTGGCACATCGGTTTGGATGCGGAGTCGACAGCACTGTTGAACGGTCTATGGCGCGGCGATGAAATCGAACCGGGAATTCTCCGCCGCCTGCTCGCGCTGTTCCGCCTCGACTTCGAGGAGTCCGCAGCGATGCGCGCGGACATCGCGGGTCGACCCGTCTATCTGGCCTTGTCGATGGATGAGAAAGGTGTCGTGCGCATGAAGCCGCAAAATCTTCTCCTCAATCTACCGCTCGCATCCCGCGTGTAGGAGAATATCGGCGTGGCTGCACCATCTTATTGGCACTCGGCCAAACGCGCACTCGCGAATCGAGATCCGGTGCTCGGGCGGATCATCCGCGATCATCCACGCATCGCGCTCGAGCCGCGCGGCGAGCCATTTTTCACCCTGGCCCGCTCGATCGTCGGCCAGCAGATTTCGGTCAAAGCCGCAGCGAGCATCTGGGCGCGTGTCGTCGCGGTCGCGCCGCGAATGCTCCCCGGACAGGTCGTCGATGCGGGACGCGCGAGGCTCGTCGCTTGCGGCCTGTCCAGGCGCAAGGCCGAGTATCTCGCCGGACTCGCCCGCCATTTCGTCCGCGGGAGCCTGCACGTCGCGGCTTGGGCAGAGATGGAGGACGAAGCGGTGATCGCCGAGCTCGTCCAGGTTCGGGGCATCGGTCGCTGGACTGCGGAAATGTTCCTGATTTTTTGCCTGTTGCGCCCCAATGTGTTGCCGCTGGACGATCTTGGGCTGCGGCGCGCCATCTGTCGGAATTATTTTCGCGGCCGGTCCGTGTCGCTTCGGACGATGCGCAAGCTCGCCTCGGTCTGGGATCCCTGGCGTTCGGTCGCAACCTGGTATCTGTGGCGCAGCCTCGATCCCGTTCCGGTCGAGTATTGAACCTCGGACGGCCGGCTTGAAGGCGGCTCCCGCGATTCGGGTACAATGACCTGTTTTTCCGGGATTTTCCTATGAAAACGGCGTTTCTCGATTTCGAGCAGCCGATCGCCGAGCTGGAGGCGAAAATCGAGGAGCTGCGCTTCGCGCAGGACGACTCTGCGACCGACATCTCCGAGGAAATCCAGCGCCTGCAGAAAAAGAGCGCCGCGCTTACCAAGGAGATCTACGGAAAGCTCACGCCTTGGCAGGTCGCTCAAGTGGCGCGGCATCCGCAACGTCCGTACACGCTCGATT
>DATHHZ010000567.1:0-5735 GCA_035316965.1 Burkholderiales bacterium
TCCCTGCTCGCTTTCAACGCCTACATGGTGCTGCTTGCGCGCGTGTCGGGCGGCCTCGCGTCGAGCTACACTTTCGTCAATCCCGTCATCGCGCTGCTGCTCGGCGTGTGGCTGGCGGGCGAGGTGGTCACCGGATTCGAATGGCTGTCGACCGCGGTGATCCTGCTGGGCGTGGTCCTGCTGATGGCGAGGCGTCCCGGCTGATCCGCCGGGAACCCTTCGGGGAGGAGGCGTCGTGAAGAAAATCGTCCTGATCGCCGCATTCCTGGGAGCGGCGCTCCCGGCCGCGCGGTTCGCCGCGGCGCAAAGCGAAACCTACCCGGCGAGACCGGTGCGGCTGATCGTCGCCTTTCCTCCCGGCGGCAGCGTGGACGTGGTCGCGCGCCTCGTGGCGCCGCACTTGTCGCAGAGCCTCTCGCAGCCGGTGGTGGTCGACAACCGCAGCGGAGCCTCGGGCAATATCGGAACCGAGCTCGCGGCGCGCGCGAAGCCCGACGGGTACACGCTCCTGATCCACACCATTCCCTTCGTCGCGAACGTGCATCTCTACAGCCCGCTGCCTTACGATCCGCTCGCAGATTTCGCGCCGATCGCGCTGCTGTCCTCGTCGCCCTCGGTCCTGGTCGTGCACCCTCTAGTGCCGGCGCGCTCGGTGGGCGAGCTCCTGCAGCTCGCGAAATCGAAGCCCGGGGCGCTGAATTACTCGGCGGCGGGCGCCGGTACCAACCCGCATATCGCCGGCGAGCTGTTCAACATGCTGGGCAAGGTGGACATCGTGGCGATCCAGTACAAGGGAGGCGGCCCGGCGCTGGTCGCGGCGCTGGGTGGGGAGATCGGCATCACCTTTCCGAATATCTCGGAGGCCGTGCCCCACGTGAGCAGCGGGCGGCTGCGCGCGCTCGGCGTGACCGGAGCGAGGCGCTCGGCGGCATTGCCGGAGGTTCCGACGATCGCGGAATCCGGGGTGCCGGGATATGAATTCGTCACCTGGCACGGGGTGCTCGCGCCCCGGGGGACGCCCGCGGAGATCGTCGCCCTGCTGAACGCGAAGCTAAAGGCCGCGCTGCGCTCCCCCGAGCTCTCGGCGAGATTCGCGCAGATGGGCCTGGACGTGATCGCGAGCTCTCCGGAGGAATTCTCGGCCCACCTGAAAAAAGAAATCGAAAAGTGGGGCAAGCTGATCCGGGAAAGGCGCATGCGCGTCGAGTGAGGGCGTAACCGGGTGGAGTGACGACGCGCGCGGCGGCGTGAGCGGCGCGATTTTCCCCTCCTGTTTTCAGGAGGGGTGCCGCCGCAGGCGGCGGGGTGGTGGAGGTTTACCCTTGCCGCGAACACAAGCGTAGGATGGCCCCTGGCCAAAGCGCGGCCCGAAAGAGACCGCGCAGAATTTCACCACACAGGGGAGCCCTCATGCCGTCCTTCGATTATCGCTTCGAGCACCGCCGCCGTCTCCTTCAATGGCTGTCCGCGAGCCCGCTCTTCGCTTCGCCGGGCTTCGCGCTCGCCGCCACCGACCGCCCCTCGAAGTTGCCTGAGCTCGAGGCCGCGGCCGCGATGATCGCCAAGCCGGAGGAGGCGATCAACGTGTTCGACTTCGAGCCGGTGTTCTTCAAGAACGTGCCGCCTGCGCACGTCGGCTACATGGCCTCGGGGATCGACAACGAGATGACGCTGCGCGCGAACCGCGAGGCATTCGACAAGTATTACCTGCGGCCGCGGCGCATGATCGACGTCTCAAAGGTGGACATGAGCGTGGAGATCCTGGGCACGAAGTATCCGAATCCGATCATCATCGCGCCGACCGGCGGCAACAAGGCGTTTCACCCGGAAGGCGAGGTCGCGGTCGCGCGCGCGGCCAAGATCGGCGGGCACCTGGAGATGCTCTCGACCTCTGCGACCACCTCGGTCGAGGACTGCACCGCGGCGCGCGGCGCGCCGATCTGGTTCCAGCTCTACGCTTCGCCGAAATGGGAGATCGCCGAGCACCACCTGAAGCGCGCCGAGCGCGCCGGCTGCTCGGCCGTCGCGATCACGGTAGACCGCGTCGCCGGTCGCAACCAGGAGACCTTCTTTCGCCTCCGCGCGAAAGACACGCGCGAATGCAAGACCTGCCACGACGGCGGCCTGCAGGGAAGCGTGAAGCGCAAGCCCGCCTACGACGGGCTCGACCTCGCGGGCGTGCCCAACCTCCAGTCGGCCAACATGACCTGGGACTTCATCAAGAGGGCGAGGGACACGACCAAGATGAAGATCGTGATCAAGGGCATCCTCACGGGCGAAGACGCGGCGCTCGCCGTGAAGTACGGCGTGGACGGCCTCATCGTTTCCAACCACGGCGCGCGCGGCGAAGACAGCGGGCGCGGCACGATCGACGTCCTCCCCGAAGTGGTGGAGGCGGTGAAAGGCCGGATCCTCGTGCTCGTCGACAGCGGCTTTCGCCGCGGCACCGACGTCGCCAAGGCGCTCGCGATGGGCGCGAACGGTGTGTGCGTCGGCCGGCCGTATCTATGGGGACTGGGCGCCTTCGGCGAGCCCGGCGTGGCGAAGGTGCTGGAGATTCTGAGGACCGAGACGCGCGTGGCGATGATGCAGTGCGGAGTGCGCTCGGTCAAAGAACTCACGCCGGCGTTCGTGCGGAAGGTTTGAAGACAAGAGAGGCGACCATGAAGCAAACCATTATTTCCCACGCCGCGTTCGGTTGCGCAACGGCGTTGCTGGCTTCCTGCTTTACCTATCTGGCGCTCGCGCCTGAATCGATGTCGCTGCCTCAGGCGCACGCGCAGGCTCCCGCCAATACCGGCACCCGCCAGACGGAGCTCTTCAAGACGACGATGAACGACGTGCTGGGCCGCGTGGTGACGATCCGCCGGACCGAGCGCGATCCCGGAAATGGCAGCGGCCCACACCGTCACCCCGGCAGTCACACGTTCGGCGATGTACTGGAAGGCAGCTACGAGGTGAGAGTCGACGACGGTCCATTGCAAAAGCTCGGGCCGGGCGGAACGTTCTACGAGCCACCCGGCGCGCTGCACGCCGTTTCGCGCAACGGCAGCTCGACCCAGCCCGTCAAGTATCTGGTCATTCAGGTCTCCGATCCGACCAAACCGCAGATCGTGCCCGAGGCTGGCTAGGAAATGATCTCGCCATCGCGACGAAAATTTCTTTCCGGCACGGCGGCGCTGGCCGCGACGGCGCTCGCTCCCTTGCGTTCGGCGCGCGCACAAGGCCCCTCGAAGAAGACCCGGCTGGTCCTCCTCGGCACCGGCGGCGGCCCCAGGGTGATCCCGAACGGCCGCGCCAAGTCCGCGAACCTCATCGTCGCGAACGGCGTGCCTTACGTCGTCGACTGCGGCTCGGGCGTGTCGCAGCAGTTCGTCCGCGCCGGCGTGCCCCTCAACACGCTGCGCTACGTATTCATCACGCACCATCACTCCGATCACGATCTGGATTACGGCAACCTGATCTACAACGCGTGGGTGTGGGGCCTGCGCGCGCCGGTTGACGCTTACGGCCCGCCGTCGATCAAGGCCATGACCGAGGCGTACTGGCAGCTGAACCGCTTCGACATCGAGACGCGCATCGCGGACGAGGGCCGGCCCGACCTGCGCAAGCTCGTCACCGCGCACGAATTCAGCGAGCCGGGCATCGTCATGCAGAACGCGGACGTCAAGGTCACTGCGGCGCGCGTGCGCCATCCCCCGGTCGAGCACGCCTACGCCTACCGGTTCGACAGCGCCGACCGCTCGATCGTGATCTCGGGCGACACCGCGTATTCGCCCGAGCTGATCGCCCTCGCCAAGGGCGCGGACGTGCTGGTGCACGAAGCCATGCACCCCGGTGGCCTGGAAAGTATTCTCAAGCGCGTGCCCAACGCGGCGACGCTGCGCCAGAGCATGCTGTCGCACCACACTGTCACGGAAGACGTCGGCAAGGTGGCGGCCGCGGCGGAAGTGAAGACGCTCGTCCTCTCGCATTTCGTGCCGCCCGACGACAACTCGATCACAGACGACATGTGGGCTGAAGGCGCGCGCAAGCACTACAAGGGCGAAATCGTCGTCGGGCGCGATCTGATGGAAATCTGAGGGAGACCGCATGAACGCAAGGACGCTCGCCGCAATCGCAGCCATGCTCGCCACGACTTCCGTCTCCGCCGCCGAAATCAAGGTCCTCGCCTCGAACGGCGTGAAGGAGGCGCTGAACGAGCTCGCGCCCGCCTTCGAGCGCGCAACCGGACACAAGCTCGTCATCGGCTTCGGCCTCGCCGCCGCATTGAAGCGCCAGATCGAGGCGGGCGAGGCCTTCGACCTCGCCATACTTCCCGCCGCCGGGCTCAACGACCTCGCGAAGCAGGGCAAGGTGGACGCGCGCGGGCGCGCCTCGATCGCCCGTTCGGGCGTGGGAATCGGCATCAAGAAGGGCGCGCGGCGTCCCGACATCCGCACGCCGCGGGCGCTCAAGCGCACGCTCCTCTCCGCGAATTCCATCACCTGGGCGAAGGAAGGGCAGAGCGGCATCTACTTCGCGAGCATGCTCGAGCGCATCGGCATCGCCGAACAAATGAAGCCGAAAATCGTCCGCGCCGCCTCGGGCGTCGAAGTCGGCAAACTCGTCGCCTCAGGAAAAGTCGAGCTCGGCGTCATCCTCGTCAACGAACTGATGGCCGCGCCCGGCGTCGAAGTCCTGGGGCCTTTGCCGCCCGAACTGCAGAACTACACCGTCTTCCATGCCGGCGTCGGCGTGGGCTCGAAGGACTCGTCGGCGGCAAAGGCGCTGATCAAGTTCCTCACCACACCGGCCGCCGGCGCCGTGTTCAAGGCGAAGGGGCAGGAGGCGGGGTGAATCGGAGGGCGGGAGCCTTGGAATTTTCTCGCGCGTCGGTTGTGATATGTCGCTCGCAGAAGCAAAGAAAATTGTGTATCTGTTCGGTGCGGGAGCGACTCACGCTGAACTCAAAAACCTCGAACCAGACCTGCTTGATGAACAACGGGGACTCCTGATAGGGAATGTCTCCTCCAGGGTCATTGAAATAGCAAGGAAGAATAAAAAGTATCTGACGGACGTGAAGATGGTCTCGGGAACAGGGGGATCGCTAAACATCGAACTACTAATAAGCCTGATCGAAAACAGTAAGATTCACGACTGGGCGTACAAAACTTCGCATCTAAAGAAATTGGTGGAAAAGGATATCAAGGCCATCCTCACTGCATCTGAGACTAAACGTTTCTATTTACACAAGGCGCTGTTTGAGCTTCATAGACACAAGAAAACGAAGACGAAAGAAGAGGTGATTGGCCTTATATCTTTGAACTATGACGACGTTCTAGATCAGGCATATAAGGCTACGCCCTTGAGCACCCTATAATAGCGCCATGAACGCCCCAGACCTGGCCGGGCACGGACTCGACCTCGCAACTTTTCTCCCTTTCGATCCGGCCGAGCTGGGAGACCATCAGAAGGCTCTGCCGGCGATCGCTAAGGACGCGAAGCGCATAGCTGCGATCGAGGAAGCCGTCAGTCGCATCCCGACGACCCACGCGCTTTACAACTCCGATGCGCGCCGGATGACGTTTCTGGAACCGCAGAGCGTGCATCTGGTTGTCACCTCGCCGCCATACTGGACGCTGAAGGAATACAAGCGTACGGACGGGCAGCTCGGTTATGTGGCCGACTACGAGACTTTTCTCAAGGAGCTGGATGCGGTCTGGCGCGGTTGTTTTGACGCGCTTGTGCCGGGC
>DATHHZ010000568.1:0-2562 GCA_035316965.1 Burkholderiales bacterium
GTTGAGCGTCGAGGAGAATCTCGCGATGGGAGCCTACGCGCGGACAGACGCCGAGGTCGTCTCCGACCACGCTCGCGTCTTCGTGCTGTTTCCGCGGCTCGCAGAGCGGCGCGGTCAGATGGCCGGAACGCTGTCCGGGGGCGAGCAACAGATGCTTGCCATCGGCCGCGCCCTCATGAGCCGGCCTAAGCTCCTCGCGCTGGATGAGCCGAGCATGGGGCTCGCCCCGATCGCGGCGCAGAGGATCCTGCAGGTGATTCGCGACATCAACCGCGCCGGCGTCACGGTGCTGCTCGTGGAGCAGAACGCTCGAAGCGCGCTTGCGCTGGCCCGCCGCGCTTATGTCATGGAAAGCGGGGAGATCACGCTCTCGGGCGAAGCGCGCGCCCTGCTCGCAGACCCCCGCGTGCGCGAAGCTTATCTCGGCGAGGTCACGGGATGAGCACCGATCGCCGGCTTGGGAAGGAACCACGATGCTGTTTGGAATGACGGCGCTACGCGTCGCGGGCGGGGGAGCGTGCTTCGCGGCTGCAACGCTGTGCAGCCTTGCCTGTCACGCCCAGGATTTTCCTTCGCGACCGATCCGTCTGATCGTGCCGCAGGCGCCGGGCGGCGGAACCGACATCCTCGGCCGCAACGTGGCCCAGAAGCTCGGCGAACTGCTGCGCCAGCCGGCGATCGTCGAAAACCGTACCGGCGCCGGATCGCTCGTCGGAACCGAGTACGTCGCCAAAGCGCCCGCCGACGGCTATACGCTGCTCGTCGGCGGCATCTTCAACATCGTCATGAACAAGGTTCTGATCAAGAACATCTCTTACGATCCGCTGCGCGATTTCGTGCCGCTCGGCTTTACCTCCGCCTATCCGTTCGTGCTCCTCGCGCGGTCCGATCTTCCGGTTTCAAATCTTGCCGAGCTCGTCAAATACGCGAAAGAGAGGCCCGGGCGGCTCACCTACGGATCGGCGGGAATCGGGACCTTGCAGCACGTCTGGGGAACGATCCTCTTCAAGAGCCTGGGCATGGATGCGCTGCACGTGCCGTTCAAAGGCGCGGCCGCCGCCCACCAGGAGATGATGGCGGGACGCCTCGATCTGTTGTTCGACAACATGTCGGCGTCCAAGCAGTACGTCCAATCGGGGCGCCTCAAGGGTCTGGTTGTGTCCTCTGCAGGAAGATCGGGGCATCTTCCGGAGGTGCCTACGGTCGACGAGACAGGCCTCGCAAAATTCGAAGGCGAGAGCTGGTTCGGCCTCTTCGCGCCCGCCGCCACGCCTGCTTCGGCGGTCGAGATCCTGCGCAAGGCGCTGACCGGTATCGTCGCCGATCCGGAATTCGCCGCGCGCATCGAGCGCGACGGCGGCCGCGTTCTCGCGATTCCGCCGCGCGAGCAGCACCGGTTCATGCAGGAGGAGATCGAGCGTTGGACGAAGCTCGTCGCCCAGTACGGCGTGACGGTGGACTAGGCCTCCGCGGCGCGCGCTAAGGCGCCTTGTCGGCGGCCGTAGTGAACGAATCTGCGAAGAATTCGTTTTCCGGCAGCCGGCATTTCTGGATGAAGTCGCGCCGCGCGGAATCCACCATGATCGGAACGCCGCAAGCGTAGACCTGATGGCCGGAAAGGTCGGACAGGTCCTCCATCACCGCGCGGTGCACGAATCCGGTCCGACCGCCCCACTTGTCTTCCGGCAGCGCGTCGGAAATCACCGGCACGTACTCGAACCCCGGATGCTCGGCGGCCCAGCGCTCGGCCAACCCGTTCAAGTAAAGATCCTTCGCGCGGCGCGCGCCCCAGTAAAGCCTCATGGGGCGGGCGACGCCTTTTTTGAACGCGGCCTCGATGAGCGCCTTGATCGGCGCGAATCCCGTGCCCGAGGCGACGAGCACGATGGGCTTGTCGGATTCGTCGCGCAGGAAGAACGTGCCGAACGGCCCTTCGAAGCGCAGGATGTCGCGCTCCTTCATGGTCCGGAACACGTGGTCGGTGAACGCGCCGCCCGGAACGTGGCGCACGTGCAGCTGAACGTATTCGTCGTCGTGCGGCGCGTTGGCCATGGAAAAACTCCGCCGCGTGCCGTCCTTCAAGAGGATGTCGATGTACTGGCCCGGCAGGAACATCAGGCGCTCGTTCGCCGGGAGCTTCAGATAGACGATCATGGCGTCGTCCGCCGCGCGCTCCAGCTTCTGCACGCGCGCGGGAAGCTTCCTGACCTGGATATCGCCCGCTTTGCGCACCTCGCGCGCCTCGATCACCACGTCCGACAGCGGCTTCGCCTGGCAAAAGAGGGCGTAGCCCTGTTCGCGCTCCTGCGCGGTGAGCGCCTTTCCCGAGCAACGGCCGTAGTCGATCCGGCCATCGACGAGCTTCCCCTTGCAACTTCCGCAGGCGCCGTCGCGGCAGCCGTAAGGGAGCACGAGACCTGCATCGAGCGCGGATTGGAGGATCGTCCCGCCGTCCTGCGCCGGAAACCGGTGGCCGGTGTTGCGGATCGTGACCTGATGCGTCATCGGTGCGCGGGGTAGAATCCGTTCGTGGAAAATCTGCTCATCATCGGTTGCGGTGAC
>DATHHZ010000569.1:0-3693 GCA_035316965.1 Burkholderiales bacterium
TGTCCACGCAGGCCACCCAGGAGGCCTATCTCGAGCTGGTAGAGCAATTCGAGAAGGCGACGGGGCACAAAGTCGCGACGGTTTTCACGGGAACGCTCAACGTCCAGAAGCGTCTCGCGGACGGCGAGACCTACGACCTCATCATCATGGCGGGCCCGGCGCTCGACGAGCAGATCAAGCTGGGCAAGGCGGTCGCCGGCAGCCGCGTCGATTTCGCGAAATCCGGCACCGGGGTCGCGGTGCGCAAAGGCGCGGCGAAGCCCGACATCGGTTCGGCCGGCGCGTTGAGGAAGACTCTGCTCGCGGCGAAATCGATCGGCTATTCCACCGGCCCGAGCGGGATCTACATGCTCAGCGTGTTCGAGAAACTCGGCATCGCCGGCGAAGTCAAGGGAAAGCTCAAGCAGACCCCCTCGGGCGTGTTCGTCGGCACCCTGATCGCGAGCGGCGAGACCGAGATCGGCTTCCAGCAGATCAGCGAGTTGATGCATTTCGCCGGCATCGATTACGTCGGCCCGCTGCCGGGCGAGCTTCAGCGCATGACTATGTTCTCCGCAGGCATCCATGCCGGCGCGAAGCAAGCTGACGCGGCCAGGGCGCTAGTCAAGTTCCTCACCGCGCCGGCGGCCGCATCGGTCATCCGGAAGCATGGCTTGGAGCCGGCACCATGAAACGCGTATCGCTCGCGATGCTTGCGCTCGCGACATTGACCTTGGGATTCGCCGGGCAGGGCAACGCGCAAACGGCGGCGAACGCCGAGATCGCCAAACAGCTCGCGCCGACCGGCAAGCTTCGCGTCGCCGTGCTGATGCTGTCGTATTTCGCGAACGAAGACGGGCGCGAGCTCAAGGGATGGAGCCCGGAGCTCGGCATCGAGCTCGCGCGCCGCATCGCGGTGCCGCACGAGCTCGTCCGCATCCACAATCCGGCTGACATGATCGAAGCGTTCCGCGCCGGCAAAGTCGATGTGGCGTTCATCGGGATCACCAAGGATCGCGCCGCCGTTTTCGATTTCGGGCCGGTCGTCATCGGCCTGCGGACCACATTCCTGGTGCCGGCCGCCTCGCCGATCAAGAGTATTCCGGAGGTGGACCGGCCCGGCATACGCATCGTCGTCCCGGCGCGCAGCGCGCAAGGCGAACATCTCGAGAAGATCATCACCCAGGCCGCCTTGACCCGGGTGCCGGTCGAGACGCCGCAACCGGCGGTCGACATGCTCATCGCCGGCCAGGCCGACGTGTTCAGCCATGTGGTGCCGATGCTGGCGAGGGCCCAGGCGGGCCTGCCGGGGTCGCGCATCCTCCCGGGCAGCTATTACGACGTCCCGATCGCGATCGGATACCCGAAGGGCCGTTCCGCGGCCGTGGTCGAATTCTGCAGGGAATTCATCGCCGACGTGAAGGCGTCGGGCTTCGTGCAGAAGGCGATCGACCGGATGGGCAGCAAAGCGGATGGGGTCGTAGTGCTGACGCCATAACGATCGACAAGCGCTCCTTACTCGACGCTCGCCAAAGCACCGAAGCTGCGCGACGGGCTGCGCCTCGCGCGGTTTCTTCCCAGACGCTCGTCCACCAGCGCGACGATCTGGTGCAGCGTGTCGGACTGGAGTCCCAACTGGCGGGCGATCCGCCGCACCAGGCTGTCGACCCGCTCGATGTGCACGGCGCCGCCGAAAAGCGCGCGCGCTGCGGAAGAGGGTTTGCCCAGGGTCTCGGCGGCCTTGGCGTACTTCTCGAAAGGAACCAAGTCGGCGGACTCGGCGCCCAGCCCCGTGCAGAGTCTCGAGACCCAGTCGTAGATTCTGCGGGACTCGGCTACGTTCCCGTGCACCGCCTCGCGGATGGGAATCATGTCGTCTTGCCGGATGCAGCGGTAATTGCCGGCGATCAGCATCGGCCACTTGGCGAGCGGCACGAAAACGGAATCGTGCACCTTGAGCTTCACCGGAATTTCGATGGCCTCGTCGCCGAGGCGGAACCGGACTCCCTCGATGTCGGTCTCGAGATTCCGAAGCAGCGCGGTCGGTTCCTCGGTTTCGAAGCGCGCCGCCTTGAAATTGGTCGGCAAGCCCACCTGAAGAACGTTCTTCGGCCGATCCGGCGGGCGAAATGCCTGGGGATCCGGACTCGCGAGCGTGGTCAACCCGGGCTCGAAGCCCTCCCAGACCGCAGGATCCGCATAGCAAACCTCCAGAGGTTCCGTCGAGAGCCCGGGAATGCGCTTGAGGTAGGGCAAAGGCGGCATGTTCATGATCGCCAGGCAGGGTTTGCGCGCCCGGGCGACGCGGCCCATCAACTCCCGGACTCCTCGTGAGCCGTACTGGGCCTCCTGCATGCCGAGCACGACCAGGTCGAATGCGCCGGGGTCGACCTCGTCGGGCGTGCTCGCGGAAAGCGCGCCCGGAAGCTCCTTCGAGGCGATCTCGAGAAGCGACTCCCGGCCCCGGATTGGGAAGTGTACCCGGGTCCCTTCACGGTTGATCAGCTCCGCGGTGGGCCGGGTGCAGACGAGTGTTACACCATGCCCGGCCATCAACAATTTGGTGCCGAACAAGGACCCGTAGGAAGCCCCCAGAACGAGAACCTTGGTTTTCACGATTCGAGCCCTCCGCTAAAGGCGCGGCTGTACATCTGCGCGTATGCGGGGCATGATAGGCCCGGAAACCGTTAAAATTTGACTATGGAAATTTCACACTGTTAATTTCACATCATTCTTCCGCGACCCGCCATGACCCAGCACACCCGCAAGAGCCACTTCCTCGGCACCAAGCTGCGCGCCTTACGTAAGCGCAACGGTCTGACTCTGGAAGAACTGTCGGCGCGCTGCATTCAACTGGATTCGCAGAGCGCGCCGTCGATCTCCTACCTCTCCATGATCGAGAGCGGCAAGCGGATTCCGTCGGAAGAGGTGCTCGGTCTTCTGTCGTCCTTGTTTCAACGCGAACCGCGCTGGTTTCTCGACGGCAATCCGGAAACGGAAATCACCGCATTGAAAGAACGGGCCGCCGGCGCGGCGGGTGTGCCGCTCGAACCTGCGTTCTTGTTTTCGAAGGACCTGCTGCAAGCGGCGATCCCGGAGCTGTTGGCGCAGACCGGCACCACCGGGCGGCAGTTCGCGCATCTGCTGATTCGCTCGCATCAAGAGATGTCGCGCAACGACTTTCCGGATCTCGAGCGATCGGCGGAAAGCGTCGGCGGGCGCAGATTTCCGCTCGGCACCGACGAGCTGATGCGTCTGTGCAAGCACCACGGTCTCGGCCTGCGCTGGTTCGAGCGCAAGCCCGTGCTCGCGCGCGACAAGGATCGCGAACTGCGCAGCATGGTGCGCTCGTTTTTCGAATCGCCGCGCACCGTTTACTTGAACCGCGGGTTGCAGGCCGACCCGGCGCGTCTCAAGTTCGACCTCGCCACTCACCTGGGCCACAAGGTGCTGCACGATGGCGACGGACTCAAGTCCGCACATGCCACCGGCGGGGAAATGGGGGGGAGCCCTGAAGGCGGTGCGGAAGTCGCCGCCGGCATGAACGCGCAAGACGTGCTGCACGCCTGGCGCGATTTCGAATGCAGCTTCTTCGCCGGTGCCCTGCTTTGCCCGAAGATCGCATTTCGCCGCTTCCTGGCACGTAACCAGTACCGCATTGAATGCGCGGCACAGCTGGAATTGACTCCGGCGGTCGTGATGCGCCGGATGACC
>DATHHZ010000570.1:0-2037 GCA_035316965.1 Burkholderiales bacterium
CGGGCTCGCCCGTGGACCAGTTGGCCAGATCGCCGTTCTGCGCGACCTGGAGCGCGCCGAGCACGCAAAGATCCAGGTGGCCGCCGCGGATCATGGCGAAGCTGTCCGCGTGATGAAAGTACGCGGCGCCCGGCAGCGCCGTCACGCGCTGTTTGCCCGCATTGATCAGCTCCGGATCGCCTTCGCCGGGACTGGGCGCGGGGCCCATGCCGAGCATGCCATTTTCCGTGTGGTAGATCAGCGAGCGGCCCGCCGGCACGAACTTGGCGACCAGCTCCGGAATGCCAATGCCCAGATTCACGTACGAGCCGTCGGGAATGTCCTGCGCCAGGCGCTTCGCCATCTCCTCGCGCGTTCGCCCGATCACTGGCGGCTTCGTCATGGGTAGGACGCTCCTGCCTCGACGAGTTCCGATTCGTGGGCCGGGTTGGCGATAGCGACGACGCGATCCACGAAGATGCCGGGCGTGACGATCGACTCGGGGTCCAGCTTGCCCGGCTCGACGACCTCGGCCACCTGGACAATCGTGACCTTGCCCGCCATCGCCATCGGCGGGCTGAAGTTTCGCGCCGTCTTATTATAGAGGATGTTGCCGTGGGTGTCGGCGACCCGCCCCTTGATGAGCGAGAAGTCCGCGCGGATGCCGTGCTCAAGCAAATATTTTCTGCCGCCGAATTCCCGGCATTCCTTGCCTTCCGCCAGTGGCGTTCCCACCGCGGACGGGGTGTAGAACGCCGGGATTCCAGCTCCGCCGGCGCGGATGCGCTCCGCGAGCGTTCCCTGAGGAACCAATTCCAATTTAGTGCGCCCGCTTCGGTAGAGCTCGGGGAAGACGGTCGAGTTGGCGGTGCGCGGAAACGAACAGATGACCTTGGAAACGCGGCCCGCCTTGAGCAGCGCCGCGAGGCCGACCTGGCCGCTGCCGCAGTTGTTGCTGATCATCGTCAGATTCGTGGCGCCCTGGTCGATCAGCGCGTGGATGAGCTCGATTGGACTGCCCGCTTCGCCGAAACCACCGAACATGATGGTGGCGCCGTCGAAAACGTCCGAGACAGCCTCGGCCGCACTCGCGACCCGCTTGTCGATCATGACGCGTCTACAAGAGCGGCTTGAAGAGCGCCGATACTCGGCGCCTGTCCGGCAGCTGTGGCGCGACCCGGCGCCTGTCCGGCAGCCGACACACGCGCGTAGTCGTACAAGCCGGCCTCGTCGAAAAGAACGCGGTCCTCGTAGTCGTCGAACCAGAGCGCCTCGGGGTTGCGGCCGACGATGCAGACCTTGCCGCGATCGGGGGCGCTGCCGGCGTTCCGAAGAATCTTGAAGATCAAGACGCCATTCTCGCTGCCCGCGAGTCCCGGTATCCCCTCGTTGGTGACCGCCGCAACTTCGGTCTTGCCTTTGTAATGGGTGATGGAAAGGCGCGCGTGGGTCTCGACGCCCGACAATCCCTTTTGCGAGGTGTTGAGAATATTCCACGCGGTCTCGATCGGAACGTTGAACGCCTTGTAGGCAATGATGTCGCGCCCGCAGAAGAAGTAGTGGTTCTCGCCGCCGGCGCGCTTGAACTCGCGCTGCAGAATGCGGAGGGCGTCCGCGTCATCGTTGATGCCCTTCATGATCGGCGCCTGGTTCTGCACGGTGAGCCAGCCGCGCGAGGCCAGGCCCCGCATCCCTTCGCCCGTCGCGGGGACCCATTGCTTAAAGCCCTGCGCGTCCTCGATGTAGTTTCCTTCCGCATCCTTGGCGAGGAACTCGTCGGGGTGCTCGAAGTGCAGCATCATGTGCAGGCCGACCTGCGGGTAGGTCTCGTGGAACCGA
Organism: Burkholderiales bacterium; assembly: GCA_035316965.1. GTDB lineage: Bacteria > Pseudomonadota > Gammaproteobacteria > Burkholderiales > SG8-39 > VBDM01. The sequence continues at coordinate 1,819 of DATHHZ010000570.1, forward strand.
TCGAGCATCGACAGGAAGGTGCGGTCAAAGCGCTGGGGATAGAACGCCATATCCTTGGTGCCGATGCGAATCGACTCGACGCCGGCTTCGGCCAGCGCGCCGAGCCAGGCCGCGATCTTTGAATTGTTCAGCACCATCGGGTCGCCGCCCGAAAGCAGGATCTCGCGCAGCTTCTCGCGTCCGCTTTCGGGGTGGACGCCGCCGTTCTTCGCCACGGCC
>DATHHZ010000571.1:0-3303 GCA_035316965.1 Burkholderiales bacterium
GGGTCCGAATCTGGTGTACGGGATCAACGACTACCCGAATGTCTATCCGGACCCCGACAAGAGGGGTGGTCCTCCCAGTTTCATGAAAGGCCCCGCCAGCGGCCCGGTTGAGCTTTGGACGTTAGTGAATCCGCCATCCGATGTGAGTGCCGATGGAGTCACCGTCTTCAACGATCGTGGAGCACTCCAGACCATCAACGGCATGGTTCATGCCGTGGATGCCGGTTCGGGGGAGATCTTGTGGCAGCGACCTGCGTACGATGGAATCAAGGGTACTCTGGGCAATGGGCAGGCCTTTGGGACACTGAGCGTCGGCAATGGAGTCGTGTTCATCGGCTATCAGGACGGAAAGGGAACCATGGTCGCCCTGGATGCCGAGTCTGGAAGGAAGCTCTTTGAGTTTCATAACCAGATCACGCTCGCCAACGGCTCCGTGATGCCGGCGGGCAGTGTCGAAGGCGGACCTCAGGTCGTCGGCAACATGGTCTATTGGGGTGTCGGCGCGGAGAGCGGAGGTTTGTTTACAAATGCGGCCGGGGTTAACGTCAACGCGGGAAGCCGCATTTTCGGATTCGAATTGCTGCACGATCGCGATGAAGGGTCTGAAGATCGCGAGGAAAGGTCTGAATAACTCGTGCACTCGCTGGACTCGGATGCCGGGCGCGCCAATTTCCAAAGGGGATTGTGCAAGGGCAGCCCTTTTTTTCGCCAACCCACCCGGGCATTACCCTGATTCCCATGCCGGACAACGCGAACCCGAAGCGGCCGCATAAGCTGGAGGACCATCTTCACGGCCGTGATTACGATCATAGTCATGACGGAGACGAAGAGGCTGACCACGACCACGACCACTACGAGACGGACGGCCGTCTCGAGGACAACGCCTTGTGGATTCAGGATCATGTCTCGCTGCTCAGTGTCGGAATTGATATCGGCTCTTCGGGGACGCAGGTCATTTTTTCCCGCATCAATCTGCGGCGAATGGGCGAGCAGCTTTCGAGCCGTTACTTCGTCGTTTCCCGGGAGACGCTGTTTCAGTCTCCGGTCTCCCTGACTCCTTATCGGAGCGAGGAGCTCATCGACGATGCGGAACTGGGAGCCATCATCGACCGGGCTTTCGCCGACGCTGGACTTCATCCGGACGACATCGACACCGGGGTCGTGATTCTGACCGGCGAAGCTCTGCGGCGCGAAAATGCCGAAGCCATCGCGAGCCTTCTTGCGGAGCAGCGTGGAGAATTTGTCTGCGCCACCGCCGGCCACCACATGGAATCGATGCTCGCGGCCTTCGGCTCGGGGGCCGCTCGGGTATCTCATGACTCCGGGAAGCGCATACTCAACGTCGACATCGGCGGCGGTACCACGAAGCTTGCCCTGGTCGAGCGGGGGAAGGTGATCGCTACGGCCGCAGTACACGTGGGCGGGCGGCTGCTGGTCATCGATGAAGGGAGGCGCATCGTGCGGCTTGATCCCGCCGGGCGCCATCTCGCCGCCCAGGCGGGATTCCGCTGGAGCCGTGGCGATGTCGCCGACGCCGCGTCGATGGAGCGAGTCGCGGAATGGATGGCCGAGGCCATTCTCGCCTCGGTTTCGGAGCGCTCCTTTCCAGCCGAAGTGCAGAGCCTATTCCTGACTGAACCGCTTCCCGGGCTGGACGGAATCGACGGCGTGATGTTTTCCGGCGGAGTGGCCGAATACGTTTATCAGCGGGAGACGCGCGAATTCGGAGACATGGGCCTCCTGCTCGGCCTCGCACTGCGGAGAAAAGTGGATGCGGGTGCCTTGCCCTGGCCCTTGCTGCCGCCCGGTGAGTGCATCCGCGCCACGGCGCTAGGAGCCTCCGAGTACAGCGTCCAGCTCAGCGGCAACACGATCTACATCTCGAATCCGGGAGCGCTGTTGCCCAAAAAAAATCTGCAGGTAGTGCAACCGTCCTACACTTGCGACGACCCCATCGACCCCGATCGGCTGGCTCAAGCCATCCGCGAACACTTCAAGGCTTTCGATCTTGTCGAAGGTGAAAGCGAAGCGGCGCTCGCATTGCGCTGGGAGGGGAGTCCGTCCTATGAACGCATCTCAGGATTTGCCTTGGGCATCCGGCGCGGCCTCGCCAACACCATCGCGAAGCGCATGCCTCTTTACGTCATGGTCGACGGGGACATCGCGCAAACCCTCGGGGCCATCCTCCGCGACGAAATGGGTGTCGACAGCGAAATCCTCGTCATAGACGGTGTCGTCCTCTGGGACTTCGATTACATCGACCTTGGGCGCATTCGCATGCCCTCGCAGACCGTTCCCGTCACCGTCAAATCCCTGGTATTCAGCGAGGACCCGCGCGCTCCCCGCGGCCGGGCGCCCCACCGCCACAGTCACGAGCATCACGGCCGTCACGAAGTTCCGCCAGGCTGAACGCAGCTGACACGAACGGCGGCCGCAGGCCGTTGAAGTCGAAGGGTATAATGTCGGAACAAACGGAGAGGTAAATGGGCATCGAATCGCATTACAGCAGCAAGAAGGACCGGGTTTTCGTGAGGGGGATCACCGGCCACTACAAACTCAAGGACGAGCTGGCGCGGCTGCGCGCGCTGCCGCGGGTACGCAAGGGCTCAGAGATCAAATTCGTGGACGGCCCGCAGGCCTACAGCCGCCACTACGTCGAGCCCCACGACGGGGTGACCCAGACCCTGCATATCCACCTCGAGGAATACGGTCCGGGGGGACAATCTCAGAAGCACGGCCACGTGAACGAAGCGGCGTTCTACATTCTGGACGGCAAGGGCTACGAGATCCACGACGGCGTGCGCTACGACTGGTCGGCAGGAGACGTCGCGATCGTTCACAACAACTGCGTGCATCAGCACTTCAACGCCGATCCGGTGAAGCCGGCGCGGGCCCTGGTCCTCAAGACCAAGCCGATGTACATGTTCATGAACATGCTGTTCCAACAGCTGGTCGAGCCGCGTCCCACGGAACCGGCGCCGGGCGGCCGGGATTTTCAGGCGCGAGAGTCGGAGCAAGACCGCAATCACGCGAAATAAGGTAACGAAGGAGCGGAAACATGGCCTGGGGTGAAGCGAAAGCCTGGATGCGCGGCAGCGCGCACCAGAAGCTGTATCAGAGCCTGCTCGACAATGCGATGCAGGCGCCCGCGAGGAACGCGAAGCGCAGGAAAATCCTGCACCCGGAGGACATGCCCTGGGAGATGGCACGCCAGGGGCTGCTGAAGCACCTGCTGAACGAGCAGATGAACACGCGCATGGAGACGGTGGACGCGTACATGCAGATCATTCCGCCGGGGAGCCG
>DATHHZ010000572.1:0-2085 GCA_035316965.1 Burkholderiales bacterium
ACCCGTCCTACGTTTCGGCTTCGCGTGCCTGTGGAAGCAACGCCAGTAAAACTTGCCAGACCCGGGCTACTTAACCCACACTTGTCAGTTGATTTCTGCCCTTCAATCCCTGATAACTGACAACTGACAACTGATAACTGATAACTGATAACTGGTATATTGTGGCCCCCTCGCCACCCGCTGCGTGTCGATGCCGGAGTCGCCAACCGTTCTGCCCCTGCCCACCCCGCCAGCCGAGGACGTCTGGTCTGTAGACGAGCACTCCCTCGAGGCGTTCGCGAAACGGCTCCAAGCGCCCCCGACCGACCGCGCCTGGCACGAGCTGCGGCGTGAGGCGGAACGGATCGCCCTGGTCCCGGGCTTCGAACGGCTGATCACACTCGACGCGAACGCGATCAAGGCGCTGCCGCACCAGATCGACGTCGCCCAACGGGTGCTGCGCCACATGAGCGGCCGCGCCATCCTGGCCGACGAGGTGGGCCTCGGCAAGACGATCGAGGCGAGCATCATCTACAAGGAGCTCGCGATTCGCGGGCTCGCGCGCCGCGTGCTGATCCTGACGCCGGCCTCGCTCGTGGGGCAGTGGAAGGGCGAGCTCGAGGAGAAGTTCTTCGAGCGCTTCGACACGCCGAGCGAGCCCGACGACTGGCTGAACGTGACCAAGGCGATCGTGTCGCACGACCGCGCGCGCTCGCGCCGGCATGCCGAGGAGATCCTGCGGCACCGCTGGGACCTCGTGATCGTGGACGAGGCGCACAAGGTCAAGAGCCAGCGCGGCGCGACCTACCAGTTCATTGAGAAAATCGAACGCGACTTCATCCTGCTGCTCACGGCGACGCCACTGCAGAACGACCTGCGCGAGCTGTACAACCTCGTCACGCTGCTGCGGCCGGGACAGCTCGGCACCTGGCCGGAGTTCCGCAAGGTGCATCTCGTGGCCGGCGACCACCGCATGCCCAAGGACCCCGCCGCCCTGCGGGCGCTGACGCACGAGGTGATGATCCGCACGCGGCGCACGAGCGTGATCGACGACCTGAACTTGCCGCCGCGCCGCGCGCGCCACCCCGAGGTCCGCCTGACCAAGGCCGAGGCGGACCTGTACCAGGGCACCACCGAGTTCCTGCGCCGGCTCTATCGGGAAGGCTTCGTCCAGCCGGCCGCGCAGGAGGAGGGGGATGACGGGACGGGAACCCGGAAGCGGAGCCGGAGGGGGATCATCCAGCTCGCGGTCATCCACCTACGCCAGCGGCTGTGCTCCTCCGCGCGCGCACTCGCCGAGTCGCTCGAGCACCTGGCGCAGAGCGAGCGCATCAACCCCGCGTACCGCACGATCGCGAAGCAGCTCGCCAAGCGGGCGAAGGGCATCAAGACGCACGCCAAGCTCACCGTGCTCACCGATCTGTTGAAAGAGACCCCCGACCGGGTGGTGGTCTTCAGCGATCACCGCCCCACCATTGAACTGATCGAGGAGCGCGTCACGAAGCTCGGTCGCAAGGCGATCGTCTACTGGGGCGCGCACTCGACGCCCGAGCGGGACAAACGCATCCGCGCGTTCCACGAGGACGAGCGCAGCGTGCTGATCGCCAGCCGCGCCGGCAGCGAAGGACGGAACCTCCAGTTCTGCAACGTGCTCGTGAACTACGACCTGCCCTGGAACCCGATGGTGGTGGAGCAGCGCATCGGACGGCTGCACCGGATTGGGCAGACGCGCGAGGTACACATCGTGACTCTCGCCGCCGCCGGGACGATCGAGGCGTACATCCTCCAGCTGCTCGACCGCAAGATCAAGCTGTTCGAGCTGGTGGTGGGCGAGCTGGACCTGATCCTCGGCGAGTTCGGCGGCGCGCATACGTTCGAGGGCCGGCTCGCGGGCGAGTGGCTCGCCTCCGAGAACGAAGAGGACTTCGCGCGACGAGTGGAAACGATCGGCGCCGACATCGAGAAGAGCAGCGCGGTCGGCAAGGAGCAAGAGCAGCTGAACTCCCTCATCGCGCCGGACGACAACGCCATGCGGCTCGAGCGCCGGTTCCTGACGCTGTCGGTCCCCGGCCGGCTGCGCCTCGGCCTCGGCACGAGCCAGCTCAT
>DATHHZ010000573.1:0-2338 GCA_035316965.1 Burkholderiales bacterium
AACGGCGCGCACACGACGCTGCCGCTCTTGCGCATGCCCGTGCCCGAGTTCGCGAAAGACGCGCAGGGCGCGGTGGGCGATTTCGTGATGATCGTCAACGAGCAGATCGTGAACGAGTGCCGTGAAACGCGCCAGAGGGTGTGGATCGCCGACGTGACGGCCGAGGCGAAGCCCTTCAACGTCTCGAATTTCAACGTGCCGGAGGCGAGCGGCAATTTCTGCTCCCGCGGCGGCCGCTTCGGCGCGCACTCGCCCAACGAAAACCAGCCGCCGATGTACGCGAAGCGCCTGGTGTTCGTCGCCTGGTTCAACGCGGGCGTGCGCGCCATCGACATCCGCGACCCCTATCAACCGAAGGAAGTCGGCTACTACATTCCGGCGAAGACCGGCAAGACCGACAAGCGCTGCGTGAAAATGCCCGACGGCCCCGAGCGCTGCAAGGTCGCGATCCAGACCAACAACCTCGAGGTCGACGACCGCGGCTACATCTACATCGTCGATCGCGCCAACACCGGGATGCACATCCTGCAGGTCACGGGCGCCGCCCGAGAGATTGCGAAATTCTGAAGAGTCCATGGCTCCCAAAAGCGTGCTCGCGAGGCTGGACCGGGCGGTAGACGATTTCTCCCGGCGCACGCGCTATTTTCGCGAGGAGATGACGAAGGGCCGGGCGCGAATGTTCGCCATGCAGCACCGGCTCAACACGCGCCATCGGAATTCAGTGCTCAAGCTGAAAGTGGCGACCAACTGCCCCGACTGGGACACGCGCATCGGCATCATCCGCGCATGCAGCGAAGAGGTGATCGCCGACCACGAGCACGGCGGCGGAAGGGCTCACTGGGAGATCCTGGAAGAACTGGGAACGCGAATCGGGTTGAAGCGCAGCGAGATCCGCGCGGCAGCACCCCTTCCCACGACGCAGCTCGCCTGGGTCGCCTGGGAGGGCCTCATGGCGAACCGGCATTGGCTGGAGGGAATCGTCGCCAACACCTGCGCCGAACGCGCAAACGTTCCGGGCTACGGCACCGGCATCATGAAGAAACACGGCTGGTTCGGCCTGGAGCGGCATCGCTGGGGAAAGCTTTTCAAACTCTCCGACGACGATCTCGAATTCTTCGAGCTGCACGAAGATGCAGACATCGAGCATTCCGACGCGGGCTGGCGCGCGGTCGAGCGTTTCGCCAGGCAGCTGCACATGGAAGACGCCGTGGTCGGTGCATGCGAGAAGAACCTCCAGGTGTGGGAAATGTATCTGAACGGGATCGGCGAGGCGGGCGACCGGCTGGTGCCCGTTAAATGAGCGCGCGACAGGATAGTTGGCCCGCAAACATGAAAAGATACTTGGCCCTATTCTCTCCGCTGCTTTTCGGTGCGTGTCTCTACGCGCAGGGTGCCGCGGCCGCCGAAGAGCAACTTCCCGTTCCTTCCGCAGCCCAGGCGAGCGACCACTTCGATCCGCTGGCGGCCACGAACGCCTACCTGGCTACGGTCCCGCGCGACAAGAAGGCGCGCTCCGACGCTTATTTCGAAGGCGGCTACTGGCTTCTGCTTTGGGACTTCCTGGCTTCGGCCGCAGTGTATTTTCTCCTGCTTTCCACCGGATGGTCGGCCCGCATGCGCGACCTGGCGGAGCGCATCATCCGCTTCAAGCCGCTGCAGACATTTCTTTACTGGGTTCAGTTCGTCACCGTCACTTCAGTCGTCGTGTTTCCTCTCACCGCGTATGAAGGCTTTGTGCGCGAGCACGCGTATGGTCTGGCGACCCAGACGTTCGGCCCCTGGCTCGGCGACAAGCTGAAGATGCTGGCGCTCGGAATCGTGCTCGGCGGCCTGTTCCTGATCGTGATCTACGGCGTGCTGCGGCGCGCACCGCGAAGCTGGTGGATCTGGGGCAGCGTGGTGACGATCGTCTTCCAGATGTTCATCGCCGTGATCGCTCCGGTCTACATCGCGCCGCTCTTCAACAAGTACACCGAACTCGACGACCCGCGCATCAAGGACCCGATCCTGAGCATGGCGCGGGCCAACGGCATCCCCGCCAGCAATGTGTACGTGATGGATGCCTCGCGGCAATCGACGCGCGTCAGCGCCAACGTCAGCGGCTTTCTCGGCACCGAGCGCATCACCCTGAACGACAACCTGCTGAAGCGCTGCACTCTCCCGGAAATTGAAACCGTGATGGGACACGAAATCGGACACTACGTCCTCAATCACGTGTACAAGCAGGTCTTGTTCTTCGGCGTGCTGACCGTTCTCGGCTTTGCCTTTCTGCGGTGGGCGGTCAGCCGGGCGCTGACCCGCTGGGGCGGCTCGTGGCGGGTGCGCGGCGTGGACGACG
>DATHHZ010000574.1:0-4793 GCA_035316965.1 Burkholderiales bacterium
CAGCACGGCATCACTTCGCTCGAGTAGAGAGTCGTTGACGCCCTGTCAGGAAAAATCCGACGCTGATTGTCGAGACGGCCTGACAGTATCGAATACCCTCGTCGTTTAGTCTTCCGAAAGGCGGCGGCAAAAGAAGAAAAGAGCCCAGAGAGCAGGCGCCGAGACGATGCAGAGAAAGGGGGATCCGAACAAACGGTTTATGACGGAGCGACCCAGAATTCTGCTGGTGGAAGACGTGGCTGACGACGCCGAGCTTGCGCTCCTCGAGCTGAGGCGCGCCGGTCTGCACGCCGACCACCGGGTCGTGGATAAGGAGAAGTCCTTCGTCGATGCGCTCCGCGAATTCGCCCCAGACCTGATCCTGTCCGACTTTTCGATGCCGGGCTTCGACGGCATGGCCGCGCTCGCGCTGGCGCGCGAGGTATGCCCGGACACGCCTTTCATCTTCGTTTCTGGAACGATCGGCGAGGAATCTGCCGTCCGCGCGCTGAGGAGCGGCGCCACCGACTACGTGATGAAGACGAATCTCGCGCGTCTGCCGGCCGCCGTGGAGCGGGCGCTGCGAGAGGGGAGGGAGCGAGCCGCCCGCCGCAAGGCGGAAGAAGAGCTCGAGACGCTTCGCGAGCGGCTGCGCAGCATCGTCTCCACGCTGCCGGACGTGGTCTGGTCCGTCGCAGTTCCTTCGCGTGAGATCCTGTACGTCAGCCCCGCTTCGTCCACGGTCTTCGGCCGGACGCAGAACGAGGTTTACGAGAACCGCACGCTCTGGGGCGAGCCTATCCATCCCGAAGACCGGCCGCGGATTATGGCCTTATGGCAAGGCGCGGTGACAGGCGAGACGTTCGAAGCGGAATACCGGATCGTGAAGCCGGGCGGAGAGGTACGGTGGATCCAGGGACGCGGACGCTTCAACGGCGACGCGGCAGGCAATGTAGTCCGTATAGATGGAATTTCCCGGGACATCACCGAGCGGCGCGAGCGTGAACGAAAGCTCACACAGCTCAGCCGCGTCCACGCGGTCCTGAGCGGAATCAACTCGGCTATCGTGCGCGTGCACAGCCGGGATGAGCTGTTTCGCGATGCCTGCCGCATCGCTGTGGGAGCCGGACAGTTCCGCATGGCCTGGGCGGGAGTCGTCGACTGCGAAGCGATGCGGGTAAGGCCGGTCGCCTGGGACGGCGAGGTACGCGGTTTCTTGGAAAATGCGCCGCTTGTCGTGACGGAGACTGGGGGACCGAGCCTGGTCGGGCAGGCAGTCAGGGGGAAGAGGCCCGTGATCTCGAACGACATTCAGAACGATCCGCAAAGAATAATGAAGGCGGAATGCCTGGAGCGCGGAATCAATTCGCTGGCCGTTTTGCCGTTGATCGTCGGCGGCGAGGCGGCCGGCGTTCTTAGCCTGTACGCCGGCGAGCTCGGGTTCTTCGATAGCGAGGAAATGACGTTGCTGGTTGACCTCGCGGGCAATATCTCCTTCGCGCTCGAGCACATCGAAAGCGAAGAAAAGGTCCGATACCTGGCTTACTACGATTCGCTCACGGGTCTCGCCAACCGCACGCTGTTCCTCGAGCGGCTGGGACAGCATCTGAGCGCGACGGGTAGCGGGCGGCAACAGCTTGCGCTCGTGATCGTCAACATCGAGCGGTTCAAAACCATCAACGATACGTTCGGCCTGCAGGCGGGCGATGCGCTCCTCAAGCAGGTCGCCGGACGGTTGCTGGAGTTGTCCGGGGATCCGAGCCGAGTGGCTCGAGTGGGTGCAGACCATTTCGCGGTAGTGGTCCCCCACACAGAGCACGAAGACAGATTGATCCGGGGGCTTGAGCAATCGCGCCGGCGCGTCAACGAAGATCCTTACGTGGTGGACGGCACCGAATTCAGAATTACCACGCGGGCCGGCGTCGCCTTGTTCCCGAGCGACGGCGAGGACGCGGATACCTTGTTCCGGAACGCCGAAGCCGCACTCAAGAAATCGTCCTCAGGCGACCGATATCTCTTCTACACGAAGCAGATGACCGAGCGGATCGCCGAGAAACTCTCGCTCGAAAACAAGCTGCGGCAGGCGCTGGAAAAGGACGAATTCGTGCTGTATTACCAGCCGAAAGTGGATGTCGACACCCGGCGCATGGTCAGTGCTGAGGCGCTGATCCGCTGGCGCAGTCCCGAACTCGGACTGGTGCCGCCGCTGCACTTCATTCCGCTGCTGGAAGAAACGGGACTGATTCTGCAAGTCGGCTCGTGGGCGCTGAGGCGCGCATCGCTCGATCACCGAGACTGGGCGGAGCACGGCCTCAAGGCACCCCGGATCGCGGTGAATGTGTCGCCGATCCAGCTGCGGCAGCCCGACTTCGTCGACATTTTGAAACAGGCGATCAGCGAGGGCGTCGCGCCACCGGGCATCGATCTGGAGATCACGGAGAGCCTGGCGATGGAGGACATCCAGGCCAATATCGGGAAGCTGACTTCGGTACGCGGGCTAGGCGTGAACATCGCGATCGACGATTTTGGCACGGGTTATTCTTCGCTCGGCTATCTTGCGAAGCTTCCGGTGCAGTCGCTCAAAATAGACCGATCGTTCATCATCGCCATGGTGGATGACCCCGACACGATGACGCTGGTGTCGACCATCGTTTCGCTCGCCCATTCCTTGAGGCTGAAGGTCGTCGCCGAAGGTGTGGATTCCGAAGATCAGGCGGAGGCCTTGCGCCGTCTCCGGTGCGACGAGATGCAGGGCTATCTCTTCAGCAAACCGCTGCCTCGGGACGAGCTGACTGCGCTGCTGGAACCGGACGGGTAAGGCGGTCTTCAATCGATCTTCGGCGCGAGCAGCATCTCGCCGCCGCCGAGTATCAGCCGGTTCCAGGTCGGGCTGACGACGATCTCGTTCACGCACACGTGCGCAGGCGATTCGGCGACGAAGCGCACCACGCGTCCAACGTCTTCCATCTTGAGCATCTTCGCCTGGTCTTCGGGCGAAGGCGGCTTGGGCCGCGCCTTCTGCAGCGGCGTCACCGTCTCCCCCGGATGGATGGCGCAGCCGCGGATTCCGTGCATGCCTTCCTCGATGTTGATCTGGTGGACCAGCGCGCACAGCGCCTGTTTGCTCGCGTTGTAGGCCGCTCCGCCGAGATAGCTCTGATAGCGGGCGAAATAGGACACGACGTGGATCACCAGGCCGTCGCGCCGCGAGCGCATCGAAGGCAGCACCGCGAGCGTGCAGTAAAGCGCGCCGTTCAGGTTGACGCCGACGACGCGGTCCCAATCGGCCGCCGCGAGATCCTTGAAGAAGCGCTTCGGGACGTTAGTGCCCGCGCAGTTGACGAGGATGTCGATGTGGCCGTGCCGCGCGAGGATCGCTGCCCCAGCGCGCTCGACCGCCTGCTTGTCGGCAGTGTCGACCGCCTCGGCTTCCCCTTTGCCGTCGGCTTGCTTGATCAGTGCCGCGGTCTCGGAGAGCGCATCGGCCCGCCTCCCCGACACGACCACCGTCGCGCCGCCTCTTGCGAGCTCGACCGCGGACGCCTGCCCGATGCCGCTGCCGCCGCCCGTGACCCATGCGATTTTTCCGCTCAGCGGCTCGATCACGCGACGGCCTCCATGGTTTCCAGAATCGGCGGCACAGGCGAGTCGAGCGCCGCGCAGATCGCGCGCAGCAGCTCCCCTTCCGCAAGCGTGAGTTTATCATCGGCTATCGCCGTCGCGACGCAGGCCTTGATGAACTGAGGTTTTTTCAGCGGCGCGAGCAGGTTCAGCTCGTTGAGGGCGCTCTCCACCGCCCCGATGTTCAGCTCGGCAGGCGAGCGGAGCACCCCGCCCGCTACGCCGAGGGCGGCCATCCCCTTGTCGAACGCGACCATCCCGCCTCCGCCGGCGTGAGCGAGCAGCGAGAGCACGACGGCTGCCTCGGTGGCCACCGCGTCGACGCTGCGGTACTTCACGGCCGGCGAGCGCTTTTCCTCCCTCTGGATCTGGCTCCTGCACAGCGTGAGCAGCACGAATTCGCCGAGCGTGATCTTGCGGTCGGCCTCGATCACGGCTTTGACCTTCTCGAGCAGAGCGTCGCGCTCGGGTCCGGGCAGCCGCTTCAGGGTCGGAATCACCAGTCCGAGCACGGGAAGCCGCGCGCGCGCGCCGAGCGGTTTCAGCGCGTCGGCAAAGCGCGCGCTTTGCGCGGGGACCTCCGCGCCGGAGCGCTCCCCGATCAGGGCGAGCTGCGTCTTGCGCAGCTCGCCCTCGCCCAAGAGGAGCGCGAAGAGCGCCGCTTGGGCGCCTTCAACGCGCCCGACTGCGGCGCGGATCTCCACGGGAATGGCGTCGAGCATTCCGCGCGCATGATCTAGGTGGGCGGAGGACGGATTGCCGATGCTGTCGACCATAGCGCGGGCGATTCCCGCCGCGCCCGGGAGCGCGGCGGCGGCGGGCGCCGCGTTTCTCGGCGCATAGAGGGGACTCACGAACTCGCTCACGACCGGGCTTCCCTGCGCCGCCAGGGCCGCGGCCCCGGCGCGCTCCATGCGTTCGCGCAGCAGCCGCTTGGCGCCGGGCCCGAGCAGCCGCTCGATGCGATCGTCGAGCGGAGGATGGTCGTGAAACAGGGCGAACTCGAAATAGTCGTTCACGGGAGCGCCGATGCACATATGCGAAAGCTCCTCCGCGTGACGCTGCGCGATGGTGCTGCCGCGCCGGCCGATCTTGAACAATGCTCCCCCGATGCCGTCCGGGTTGCGGGTAAACTGCACCGCGGACGCATCGGCGAGGAACTCGCGCTCGCGGGAGATCACCGCCTTGATCAG
>DATHHZ010000575.1:0-2134 GCA_035316965.1 Burkholderiales bacterium
CCTGATCGTGATCGGGCTCGAGCTCATCGCCCGTCGAGCGCTGCAGGGCACCACGGGTGACGTGGCAGCTGTGCTCATCGTCCTCATCGCCGCGGGAGGTGCGGTCGGGTACGTCGCTCTCGCTCCCAACCCCGGGACCACCCATACGCTCGACTCAGGAATGAAGGTCGGGACCCTCGACCACGCCTCGCTCGAGATCGACGTAGGCTCCGCGCGGATCTCGATCGACGGCGCCGCCGAACAGGGTGTGCTCTACCGGGCGCACATCGAGTATTCAGGCCCGAAGCCGGACGTCAATCTCGATCGCTCGACGGGCAAGCTCCAGATCTCTCAAGGCAACAGCTCGTTCGGCGTGTTTCGGAGCCAGCATTTCGTCCTGGACATCCACCTGAACCCGAGCCTGCCCTGGACCATCGCCGGAAACAGCGGCGCGGCGACCGACACGTTCCAGCTCGCCCACGTCAATGTCCGTTCGATCGAGCTCAACACGGGCGCGAGCCGCGAGGAGATCACGCTCGGGAAGCCGTCGGGCATCGTCCCCATCACGGTCAACGGCGGCGCGCTGACCGTTCACCTGCACCGCCCAACGGGAACGCCGGCGTCGGTCAGGGTCTCAGGCGGGGCGCTGACGCTTGACGCCGACGGCCAGCAGCACAGGGGCATAGGCAGCCAGAGCTGGCAATCGGCCGGCTATGAGGGCGCGACGGACGCCTATCGGGTCGAGATCAACGGCGGCGCCTGTACGGTCGGAATCGACGCCACCGGCAGCGCCGCCTAACCCGCCGCCAGCCGCGCGTCAAGGGCAGCCACCCGCGCTCCGTAGCCCGCCTCGGTGGCCGAACCGACGGCAGCGCGCAGCCCACGGGCGGCGGCGCCGAGCATGGCCTCGAGCTCTGCGTCAAGCACCTTCGCCACCCGCAGCACTGGCGTGAGTGCCGCGGCGCGCTCAGCCCCGGCGAGGATCTCCTGCTGGTCGACGCCGAGCGCCGCCAACCCGTCCGCCTCGCGCTCCAGCCGCACAGCAAGCGCGAGATGCTCCTCGTCACCGGATAAGCGGCATCTCACCGCTCCGGCCCGAGCTGCCGCTGCCGCCAGCCGCCCCTCGAGCAAGCGGCCCGCCGCAACCTCGCTGGCCGCAATGGCCGGGCACAGCCCGACCAGCTGCTGCTCTCCGACTTTGATCCCGCGGCGGATGAGCTCCGCAACGACGGCGGCCGGCGGGGTCTGGTCCACGCGGAAGAGGTTCATCGACAGCTGCACGCGCCCTCCTGAAAGCTGGAAGGCGAGCGCCTGAACGCCGCGCATGCCCGCCTGCGTTTCGCGCAGCGAGCGCGCGAGGGCCCGTGCCGCGGCGAAGTCCGTGTCCCGCAGCAGCACGTTGAATGCCACAAGCGTCAGGCGAGCGCCGACGGACACAGCACCCGCGGTGGGGTGGAGGCTCGGACCGCCGAGGTCGGGCTTCGCCCGGCCGGCCCTGATGTCGGCCAGGGAACGGTTCTCGCCGTAGAAGTAGACCGGCACCTTGAGCTCGCTCCAGATTCGCTCACCGGCTTCGCGCGCCAGCGCAAGTGCGTCGGCCAGGGTGCTCTGTCCGAGAGGCACAAACGGCACGACGTCGGCAGCGCCGACCCGCGGATGTGCACCGGTGTGGCCTCGCATGTCGATGTGCTCGACCGCGGCGCCGACGGCTGCGATCACTCCCTCGAGCAGTGTCGACCTTTGCGCGGCCATCGAGATGACCACCCGGTGATGGTCGTGATCGGGGTCGACATCCAGGACATGCGTGCGGGATGGAGCGCCGGCGATCGCAGCGATCACATCAGGCCGCCTGCCCTCCGAAAAGTTGGGCACCGACTCGAACAGGGCTTGGAGATCCAACAGGTTGTTAGGGTAAGTGGCGGTGCCGGGACCGGTCGCGCTCGTCTATGGGGACGAGCTCATGAAACATCGCCTGTCGGATCAGCATCCGCTCCAGCCGATCCGGGTCAAGCTCGCGATGGACCTCATCCGCTCGACGGGCCTGATCGAGCACTGCCACCTGCTCCCTCCGCGGCGCGCGACGATCAAAGAGCTCGAGCTCGTCCACTCACATCACTACGTGGACCTGGTCCGCCGGCTGAGCGACCCGGCGCAG
>DATHHZ010000576.1:0-2844 GCA_035316965.1 Burkholderiales bacterium
CCTCCGAATTCCCCCGCTCGGCCTGACCGAACCGCAGCATCAGGCGGTGCAGCACTTCATTGCGCACCTCCTCCATGGCCCGCTCGATGGCGCGCTCGAATCCGAACGCGTCGGCAGAGCCGTGACTCTTCACGACGATGCCTCTCAATCCGAGCAAAGTCGCGCCGTTGAAGCGGCGCGGGTCAAGCCGTTTGCGGAACGCGTAGAGCACCGGCATGACGATTACGCCAGCCAGCCTGGCGAGAACGCTGCGCATGAATTCCTGGCGAATGAAGCTGCGCACCATCTGCACCATTCCCTCGGAGGCCTTGAGCATGACGTTGCCGACGAAGCCGTCGCATACCACGACATCGGCCTCTCCCTTGTAGATTCCGTCGCCTTCGATGTTGCCGATGAAATTGACTTCGCTGTCGCGCAACAGCTCTGCCGCTTTCTTCACCACCTCGTTGCCTTTGATGTCCTCCTCGCCGATGTTGAGCAGGCCGACGCTCGGCCGGTCCTTGTGCTCCACCGCCGCGACCAGCGTCGCCCCCATGATGGCGAACTGCAGCAGATGCTCCGGCCCGCAATCGACATTGGCGCCGAGATCGAGGACGTAGGTGCTGCCGCGCATGCTGGGCAGCGCAGCGATGATCGCGGGGCGGTCGATTCCCGGAAGCATCTTGAGAACGAAGCGTGACACCGCCATCAGCGCCCCCGTGTTGCCGGCGCTGACACAGGCCTGCGCTTCGCCGTTCTTGACGAGCTCTACCGCGACGCGAACCGACGAATCTTTTTTGTTGCGCAGCGCGAGCGCCGGGGATTCGTCCATCAGCACGACCTCGCTTGCGTGGTGCACGCGCAGGCGCGGACCGGATGTGGCACCGCGCACCTTGAGCTCCGCCTCGATGGCGTCGCGCAGCCCCACCAGGACGACGTCGACATCCGAGTTGGATTTCAGGAAATTGAGCGCCGCCGGCACGGTGACGTGCGGACCATGATCGCCGCCCATGCAATCAATGGCTACGGTGATTTCCATGAAGCGCGATGCGAAGCGACTCCTGCTTCGCTCAAGGGGAGGGCCGATCCCGACTCTGTCCGGTCATGCGGCCAGGTGAGGCCCTACTCGCTCCTGGTCTTGACGACCTTCTTGCCGCGATAGTAACCGCTCGGGCTGATGTGATGACGCAAATGCACTTCGCCCGTCGTCGGCTCGACCGCGAGCGGCGGGTTGGTGAGGAAATCGTGAGCGCGGTGCATGCCGCGCTTCGACGGGGATTTCTTGTTTTGCTGGACTGCCATATGGGAACTCCTTCAAACTCGTATCATCTGAGATCTCGCGCAGGTTTTCGGCGAGCTGCAGCTCGACGTTGATCGCGATGAGAACCGTTCCAGTGCGGCGCGGGTAAAATGGAGGTTGTCTATCACCCCCGCTTGCGACATAAGGGGCGCATGATATTATGTTTGCTCTTCAGTGTCAAAAGAAATTCCAAGTTGTTCAGAGCGTTACTGCACTTTTCGATCTTCATGGCCGCGGCCGTGCCGGCTTTCGCCCAGGTCTACAAGTGGGTAGACGAGCGCGGCGTGACACACTATGGCGAGCGACCGCCGCAGGGGAGCAAGGCAAGCGAAGTACCGAACAGGCTTGCTTCGCCCGCCCCGGGCGGTGCCGGCACCGAGGCGAACAACCCGAGGGATCCGAACCCCGAGCAAGGCCAGGTACGGCCGAAGGATCAGGATCCCCGTCAAGCTTCGAGCAAGGGCGAAACCAGGCAGGAGGCGGAAGCGGCCAAGCGCGCGCAACTTTGCAACCAGCAACGCGCGCTGCTGGAGCGTTTGAAGCAAAGCCCGCCCAGTTTCACGCTGAACGAAAAGGGCGAGCAGATACCCTTGGACAATTCAGCCGCCATCGCGCGGCAGGAAAAGCTCGCTGCAAACCAGTGCAGACTCTAGCGCCGTACCAAGCGTGACTCTCGAAGGCCCGACGCATGCAGCTCGTTCTCGCTTCAAGCTCGCGCTATCGGCGCGCCCTGCTCGGGCGGCTCGGAATCCCGTTCTCGGTCGCCGATCCGGACGTCGCTGAAGAAACCCGTCCCGGCGAAGCGCCGGAGGCCATGGCGCGGCGGCTCGCTGAGGCGAAATCGCTGGCGGTCGCAGCCCGCTATCGCGACGCCCTGATCATCGGCTGCGATCAAGTCGCCGTGGGAAACGGCGAAGTGCTCGGCAAGCCGGGCACTCGCGAAAACGCGGTGCGCCAGCTACGCGCCCTATCGGGCAGCGAGGCGGTGTTTTACACGGCGGTGTGCGTGCACAACGCCTCGCTCGGGACAAGCCGCAGCCGCGTGGTCCCCTGCCGCGTCACTTTCCGCAGGCTCGACGACGGAACAATCGATCGTTATCTCGACCGGGAGCAACCCTACGACTGCGCCGGCAGCGCAAAGGCCGAGGGCCTGGGAATCGCGCTGATTGCGAAAATGGAAGGCGAAGACCCGAGCGCGCTCGTCGGCTTACCGCTGATCGCGCTGGTCGATCTGCTGCAAGAGCAAGGGTTGAATGTCCTCTAGCCCGGCAGGCTTGCTTTACCTCCTGCCGAACGTCCTTGGCGACACCGCACCCGATGCAGTGATACCCGCTGCGGTGCTCAATCGCGCGCGATCGCTCGAGTACCTCATCGCCGAAGATCCGAAGGCGGCCCGCGCGTTTCTGAAACGCATCGGGGCCGCGCAGCCGGTGCAGAGCATTCGCATCGAACGACTCGACCACAACACGCCGGCTGGCGACTTCGCCTTGTTGCTCGAACCGGTGCTCGCCGGCCGCGACGCCGGCCTCCTTTCCGAGGCCGGATTGCCCGCAGTCGCCGACCCC
>DATHHZ010000577.1:0-4944 GCA_035316965.1 Burkholderiales bacterium
GTCATCAGCACGAACGGGCTGCCGACGAAAGTCGCCGCGATCAGGCAATAGGTGGTGAAGTCGGTCTGCCAGATGGTGTTCTGGTTGAGCACGTAGCGCACGAACACCATGTGGCACACCACGAGCACGCCGAGCGCGATCAGCCCGGCGGCGATGAACCCGCACAGCTGCGAAACCGCCCTGACGGCGCGGACGCAGCTATCCATGGGGATGGGCACGCGTCGTCAGGTCGGGACAATAAACAAAGGGCGGCTCGCGCCGCCCTTCGATATGCAAAGTTCCGCGCTATTTGACGCCCAGCGCCGCGTCGATCAGTTTCTGTCCGTCCGGAACTTCCTTGGCGAACTCGGCGTACGAGCTTTGCCGGGCCACTTTGACCCACTGGTCGTATTCGGCGGGCGTCAGCGTGATCACCTCGACCTTGTGCTCCTTGAAGGTCTTGACCATCTCGTCGTCGAGCCCCTTTGCCTCTTTGGCGAAATACGCTTCGGACTTCTTGCCCGCCTTGAGGAGCACATCCTGCTGGCTTTTGTTCAGCCGGCTGAAGCTCTTCTTCGACATCAGCACCGGCTCGTACATGAACCAGAGCGCGTTTTCTCCCGGCGCCGTGAGGCATTTCACCTGCTCGTAGATGCGGAACGACACGAAGCTGCCCGAGCTCGTGTCGGTCGCATCGGCGACCCCGGTCTGCAGCGCGTTGTAGACCTCGTTCGACGGTATCGAGACGATGGAGGCGCCCGCGGACTGCCACATCGCGGCGAAAGTCGGCCCGGCGGAGCGCACTTTCAGGCCCTTGATGTCGTCGGGGGTGCGGATGCAGGCCTTTTTCGATGCGATCGCGCCGGCGAGCCAGGCATCCGAGAGCACGATGACTCCGGCCTTGTCGATCTTGGCCTTGATCTCCTTCATGAACTCGGATTTGTTCACGCGCGCGGCGCGCTCGTGGCTGCGCACCAGGCCGGGCATCAGCGTCGCGCCGAAGGCGCGCACCTTGCCGCTCGCGTAGTCGAGCGGGAAGGACGAGATGTCCAGCTGCCCGTTCACCAGCGCGTTCCACTGCTCGTTGGGCTTGAACAGCGACGCGCCCGGGTACACCTGCACGTCGAGCTCGACGCCCGCCGCCTTGGCGTCGCGCGCGATGATCTGCACCATCTCGTCGCGCACGTCTCCCTTGCCGCCGGGAAACTGGTGCGAGGCGCGCAGCACCGTCGGCGCCGCGAAGGCCGAGCCGGCGATCAAACCACCCGCAAGCGCCAAGGCAATACCACCACGCCTGAAATTGGTCATGGACTCTCCTCCAGATTGGTCGATCAAAAACGCCGGCCGGGCCGCGCGCCGATCACCCGCCCATCGGCGAGCGGATTTCCGCGGTGACTCTCAGTTCGCTTTTCACGCCCGTAACCCCGTGAACCGAAGTCACGACGCGGGTGGCGTTTTTCCACTCCTCGCGCGTATCGACGATCCCGCGCAGGCGCACCCTGCCGCCCTCCGAATCGACGCCGAAGGTGAGGCCCCGCGTGGACGGATCGGCGCGCAGGGCCGCCTTGATGCTCGCCTGCAGCGCGAGGTCGGAAAGCGTGCGGTGGGATTCGTCGGTTTCAATGAAGTCGGGTTTCCTGGACAGCTGGATGATTTCCTCGGCGCACTGCTCGACGCTCACGCGCTCGGTGTTGAGCGACAGATCGTAGCCCTCCGGATCCTGCCAGTCGATGGCGAAGTGGCGCTTGGCGATCGCGCCCTGCGCCTCGTCGCTGTTGCGGATCTCGGCGGCGACCGCGTCGCTGTCGTTCGTATCGAGCCGCTCCATCATGCGTTGCACGCGCAGCTCGAAAGGCGCGCAAATGCGCACGCGGATCGCGTGCTTCACCGGCCGCAGCAGGTGGGCGGCGCCCCAGCCGCGCATCACGGCGCCCTTGCTCGCGACCTGCAGCATCTCGTCGGCGGTATAGATGGAAAGGCTGGTCTTGTCGGCGGTGAGCCGCTCGAACAGGTTGGCCTTTCCGCCCAGCAGCCGGATGACATGGCTTTTTCTCAGGCGCATCTTGTCGGCGAGGTTGTTGATCATCTCGTGGTAGACCACCGGCACCCGGAGCTCGGATTCGAGGATGCGGGCGACATCCATCCCCAGGGACCCCATTTCGCGCGTCATTGCGACCAACGGCATAAAACCTCCCTTGCCTCCCGGTTTCGAACCTGACAGTGTAGACGGTGAACCCGGGGAACCGCAATTGACCTAGGTCAGTTCGCGGAGCGCCCGCAAACGCCCCTGATTCCGTGGAGTTTATGGCCCACTACGCCCGCAGGAAGCCCGCACCTGCGGGGCTTTTTATTTGCGCTCGCCTTCGAGTAGCAACCCGATCAGCGATACGAGCTCTTTTTCCTTCTTGGCGAAAAAGTGATCGGTCGCGAACACCATGGTCTGGCTCGAGCCGCGCATGCGCTTGAGCGCCGCGGCGCGCTTCTGCGTGCCCTGCAGCACGGCGTCCGTGTCGTTCTCCGCGTACACGTCGAAGACAGGAAACCTGACGCGCTTGATCGGCGCGAAATCCCCGCTCGAGATGGAAAGCGAGATCCACCCCGCGAGCGGAACCAGCGGATGCGCGCCGACATAGTGGTTCGCCATGCGCGAGCCCATGCTGTGCGAGAGCAGCACGACCTTCTCGTAGCGCTTGCGCTTCAGGTAGGTCATCGCCGCGGCAAAGCGCGCGTCGGCTTCCCAGAAGAGCACCGGATAGCGCGCGGGCGGCGCGTCCGCGGCGAGGATCGGCATCTGGATCGAAAGCGTGGTGTAGCCCGCGTCGGCGAGCCGCGTGCGCAGCTCGCCGATCAGACCGTGGTCGGGGTGCACGCCCAGGCCGTGCGCGAGGATGATCGCGCCCTTCGCGTTCTTCGCCTCGGTGTAGATGCCGAGGAATTTCTCCGTCCGCGGCGCCTCGAGCCACACCGGCTCGCCTGAGACGAGCTGCGGGACGATCTCGTCGGCCCAGCGCTTCTCGCGCGCGTAATCGGAGGGCTGCTGCTGCGCGGCCGCGAAAAGCGGCACGCACATCGCGGCGGCGCAGATCGTTTTCCACCGAAGAAATCTCATCCCGTGCTCCGTGAAACTCCCCGTCGTTATTGTAGCGTTCCGCGTCGCCGGCACGGGGCTTTCGGATAAAATACCGCGTCTCCAACGAACTGAAAGCTCATGGCGGGACCGCTTTCGCACATCCGCGTCCTCGATCTTTCGCGCGTGCTCGCCGGCCCCTGGGCGGGGCAGAACCTCGCCGATCTCGGCGCCGAAGTGATCAAGGTCGAGCGTCCGGGCTCGGGCGACGACTCGCGCGCTTTCGGTCCGCCCTGGGTGAAGGACAAGGACGGACGCGACACCAAGGACTCGGCCTATTACACCTCGGCCAACCGCGGCAAGAAATCGATCACGGTCGACATCTCCAAGCCCGTAGGCCAGAAGCTCGTGCGCGAGCTCGCCCGGATTTCCGACGTGCTCATCGAGAACTATAAGTTCGGCGATCTCGCGCGCTACGGCCTCGCCTACGACGACCTGAAGGAAATCAACCCGCGCCTCATCTACTGCTCGGTCACGGGCTTCGGGCAGACCGGGCCATATCGCGAGCGCCCCGGCTACGACTTCATGATCCAGGGCATGGGCGGAATGATGAGCGTCACCGGCGAACCGGACGATGCGCCGGGCGGCGGGCCGCAGCGCGCCGGCGTCCCCGTCGCCGACATCATCACCGGCATGTACGCCTCGATCGCGATCTGCGCCGCGCTCGCGCACCGCGCGGAAAGCGGGATCGGGCAACATCTCGATCTCGCGCTCCTCGACTCGCAGATCGCGCTTCTCGCCTACCAGAACACGAACTATTTTTCCACCGGCAAGGCGCCCAAGCGGATCGGCAACCTGCACCCGAACATCGCGCCGTATCAGCCGTTCCGCACCAAGGACGGGAGCATCATCCTCGCCTGCGGCAACGACAACCTCTACCGCAAATTTTGCGAGGTCGCCGGCTGCCCCTCACTCGCTGCAGACGAGCGCTTCGCATCGAACGGCAAGCGCGTCGAGAACCGCGCGGAGCTGACGCGCCTCTTGCAGGCAATTTTTCTGAAAAAGACCACGCGCGAATGGGTCGAGCTCCTGGATGCGGCGGGCGTCGCGAACGGGCCGATCAACGACGTCGCGCAGGTATTCGAGGAGCCGCAGGTGAAAGCGCGCGGCGTGAAAATCGAGCTCGAGCATGCGGTCGCCGGGAAGCTCCCGCTCGTGGCGAGCCCGATGCGCTTTTCGGGGACGCCGCTCGAGCACAGGCTCGCCCCGCCCACCCTCGGGCAGCACACCGAGGAGATCCTGCGCGAGGTGCTCGCGCTAGGGCAGAGCGAGATCGCCAAGCTGCGCGCCGATGGCGTAATCTGAGAGCGCGCCGCAAGTTCGTGGCGCATCCCCTCCTCTCTTGAGGAGGGGCGCCGGCGAAGCCGGCGGGGTGGTAGGGTTCGATGTGCTGACCACCCCGGCGCTTCGCGCCACCCCTCCTTGAAAAGGAGGGGAAAGAGAGACGGAGGAGCCATGGCCGCACCCGGCAACATGCGTTCGGCGGTCGTCACGGCGACCGTCATGATCGCGGGCTCGCTCGCCTGGATCGCCGGGATCTGGCTGTCGGGGCTCGAGGACTCGCGCGGATTTTTCGGCGCAGGCCCGCTGATCGCCGACGCCAACCTGATTCTCGAGGTCTTCCTCGTTGCGGGGATCACCTACGGGTTCCTGCTCGCGCGGCGCGGCGACATCGAGGCTCACCAGCTCAACCAGACGACCTGGGTCGTCCTCAACATCAGCCTGATTGCGCTCGTCATGGCGGGCTCGATGCAGGACGTGAAGATCGCAAAGGTCGCGGCCCTCGCCGACTGGCGCATCGCCGTGACCTGGCTGCACGCGGGGCTCGGAACGCTCAC
>DATHHZ010000578.1:0-3046 GCA_035316965.1 Burkholderiales bacterium
TACGGCAAAGGCCGCGTCCGTGTGATGCGGCTGTCGGGCGAGGGCCAAAACCGCGAGGTTCGCGAACTGACGGTTCTGGCCATGCTGGCGGGCGATATTGCACAGGCCTACACGCAGGCCGATAATTCCACGACCGTGTCGACCGACACCATCAAGAACGTCGTCAACGTCGTTGCGCGCGAGGAACTCGAGGCCGGACCGGAGGCCTTCTGCCGCGCCGTTGCGAAGCGTCTGCTCAATAGCTATCCGGGCATGACGAGTGCCACAGTCTCGGCTCGAGAGGTCCGTTGGAATCGACTTACGGTGGACGGTAGCCCCCACCCGCACGCCTTCACGCTGGATGGAAACGGCCAGGGCACGGCCGAAGTGGTGATGGATCGGGACGGCGATCGAGTGACATCGGGGCTCTCGGGGTTCACCTTCCTCAAAGCGACCGCGTCGGGTTGGTCAAACTACATCAAGGACCGGTATACGACGCTTCCTGAAACGGAGGACCGCATTCTGGCCACCAGCATGGAGGCGTCCTGGCGCTGGTCGCGGGACCCCGCCGACTTTGCGGCCGCCAATGCCCGCGTGCTCGACGCGCTCATGCGCGTCTTCACGATGACTTACAGCTACAGCGCCCAGGACAGCTTGTATCGCATGGGCAGCGCCGCGATCGAAGCCGTGCCGGAGCTTGAGAACATCAGCATCGCCTGCCCAAACAAGCATTATGTGCCGATCAACCTCGGGCCGTTCGGCCTCGACAACTCGAACCGAGTCTTCAGCGCCACAGATGAGCCCCATGGGCAGATCGAGTGCACGGTTGGCCGATAGCTCTAACGGTAAGAGCATCCCCGACGAAGCCTGTCGATCGGGAGCTTTGGGGCAATTTTGGTCACGCCTGTTAAGTCAGATCGCCATTGCCGTCCGCGATATCGCGGGACCGATGCTGCATGAGATCCCTTGGATATGCCGGCCCATCGCGTTCTCGGCTCCCTTTAGATCATGGGCCTCAATGGAAGCGATGATTGCGAGATGTTCGGAGGAATAACGGTCTCTCAAGTCGGGATCGAACGTTTTCGCTCGCGTGATCGTCCACCGAGTCTGCTTTTTTACACGGAGGATCTGGTCAACAATACTGATGATAAGGCCGTTGCCGCTTGCCTCCACTACGCCGCGATGAAAAAGCTCATCCCATCGATCCCAGGACGACCAGTTTTCGGCTGTCGCTGCGTGGGCCGCGTATCGCTTCATGAGCGCAAGGTCGGATGGTTCCGATCTCAAGGCGGCTAAGCGCGCCGCCTGAGGTTCAATGAGAGTGCGTGCTTCGAGAAGCTCACTCAATGTTGTGTCGGCTCCCAGTGCCTCGGCGCACGACTGAACGGACTGGGGTCGCCCCCCGACGAACGTGCCCTTGCCAACATGACGCCAGATCCGACCCTCTCTTTCCAGTTCCTCCAGACCGTTTCGTAGCGCGGTCCGGCTTACCTGCAACAACTCGCACAACTGGCGCTCAGGCGGCAGTCGGCTGTGAAGTGGGTAGCGGTCGCTCGATAGATATTCGGCGAGATCCGCAGTCACACGACGGACCTCGCGGGCGGTCTCTGGGCCTGAACGACATTTGCTTGCCGCCATTCAAATCCTCCCCTGAAATCTTGCCTAAGGCGTGCCTCTGAATCTGAGCACCTTGTTTGGCAGCATGCACTCCTGTGAGTGTGATGATTGTCTCTCCGCGTACAGCGCGAGACGTAAGTAATGGCGATGCCGATAAGATGTTTCGACGGTTTTGGAAAAAACGGTACACGGAGCAATCTGACGGCGACCGGCGACTGGTGGAGCGCGTCGAGGGCAGCGAGGTAATATTAGCCGGAGACGCAGAACGCACGCTCGACTCCGTCGCGCACCAGCGCGTCGGCGAGAATTTGTCGGTCTGTTTCGCGCGGGCGTCGAGACGCTCATCGCGAAACGTCCTCAGATTTGGTCATGTTCTTGGACTCCCCTGTTCGCGATGCGCCGCCACCTGGCCCTTCGAAGATGCGCATGCAGGCGTCCTCGATATGGGTGCGCATGGCGAGTCGCGCGGCGTCCCTGTCGCGCGCTTCGATGGCCTCAAACATCATGACGTGTTCGGTCTGCACGGCTCTCAAATGTTCGAGAGGCCGTGTAAGCGTGAGGCTACGGGCGAGATTGATCGCGAACTCGATCGGCACGCGCATCGACTGCATCACTGCTTCGAAGAACTCATTGTCGGAGGCTCGGGCGACCGCGATGTGAAACTCGAGATCCGCGCTTTCGCCGACCTGTCCGCGCGCTATCGCCGCTTCCATCCGCTTCAGCGCTTCGCGCATCGCCGCGAGTGACGCCGGCGTGCGATTTTGGGCGGCGCAGTAAGCCGCCTCTCCTTCGAGCCCGATCCGGAGTTCGTAGCACTTCCTGACCTCGGCGAGACTGTTGACGGGCCCGAAGCACACCGCGCCGGCGTGGTGAGGCGCAGTTTTCGACGGCTTCGTAATGTAGCTGCCGGAGCCCTTGCGGGATACGATGAAGCCCATCGAGCGCAGATGTGAAAGCGCCTCTCGCACCACGGGCCGCGAGACGCCGAACCGGTTGGTGAGAACGAGTTCGGACGGCAGTCTTCCCTCATCGTCGAATTCTCCGCGGCCGATCAGTTCGGCGAGCCGGGTCGACAAATGCTCCCCCAAACGCGGAGGTTGTGCTAGCGAGCCCCAATTTTCGCCCACGGCCTCAGAAGCGCGTCCAAGGCGTCCAAGCTGTCTGACATCTTCTGGCGACATCCGTTGGCGCCTTGGTTGAAAACGTTGAGATATCTAATCCAAAATACAGCGGATAGGAAATCAGATTGACAACCTTACTGGATTTTTCTCTATTTGTGTTCCATGGCGGGTGCAAGTGGGCGACTAAGACTCGGGCTTTGGGGCCCAAGCCGGCGGCGCCGTAGATAGGCTGAAAGGCCTAAACCCGCCGCGTTCTGGCTTCGAGGCCGGCGGCTTCTCGCAAGAGCTGCGATAATCTTACCGCGAAATCGCGGGATGTTGGGCCAACG
>DATHHZ010000579.1:0-2371 GCA_035316965.1 Burkholderiales bacterium
CGAGATGATCCGCAACATCACCGCAGTCATGCGCGATCGCCTGCAGAAGCTCGAATGGATGAGCGAGCCCACGCGACACAAGGCGCTCGCCAAGTTCGACCGCTTTGTCGCCAAGATCGGTCATCCGGCCAAGTGGCGCGACTACTCGAGCGTGGCGATCCGGCCCGGCGCCTTTCTCGCCAATGTGCGCGCGGCGACCGAATTCGAGGTGAAGCGCCGCCTCTCCCAGCTCGGTCAGCCGGTGGACAAGACCGAATGGAGGATGTCGCCGCCCACCGTGAACGCCTACTTCGATCCGACGGCCAACAACATCAACTTTCCCGCCGGCATCCTCCAGCCGCCGTTCTTCGATTTTTCCCTCGACGACGCAGTCAACTACGGTGGAATCGGCGCGGTCATCGGCCACGAGATCACGCACGGCTTCTTCGACCAGGGCCGCCACTACGATGCCGACGGCAACCTCGCGGACTGGTGGACGCCCGAGGATGCCGCCCGGTTCCAGGCGCGCGCGAAGAAAGTCGTGGAGCAGTTCAACGCCTACGAGCCGCTGCCGGGGGTGAAAGTGAACGGCGAACTGACCCTCGGCGAAAACATCGCCGATCTCGGCGGCGCCAGCCTCGCCTACGAAGCGCTCGAGCGCTCGCTCGCCGGCAAGGAGCGCAAGCTCATCGACGGGCTCACGCCCGAGCAGCGTTTCTTCCTCTCGTGGGCGCAGGTGTGGCGCACGAATATCCGCGAGAACGACCTTCGCCAACGGGTTGCCGTCGATCCCCACTCGCCGGGGATGATCCGCGCAATCGGGCCGCTCGTGAACCTCCAGCCCTTCTACGACGCCTTCGGCATCAGGGAAGGCGATCGGATGTGGCGCAGACCTGAGGACCGCGCCAGGATCTGGTGAGCGCCCGGAGGATGCGAGGGCTTTTCCTTCTGCTGTCGTTCCTGGGCGCGGCTTGTCCCGGAATTCCTGCTTGGGCCCAGACCCCGGCGGAAACACCGCTCGCCTTGCTTCCCTACACGCCCGGCCTCGAGGTGAGGGCGATGGACAAGTCCGCCGATCCCTGCGTCGACTTCTACCGGTTCGCCTGCGGCGGATGGATGAGGAACAACCCCATCCCGCCCGACGAGTCGCGTTGGAGTGTGTACGGAAAGCTCGCCCGGGAGAACCAGCGTTTCCTCTGGGGAATACTCGACGCCCTGGCGAAGCGCACCGCCGGCCGGAGCGCTGCGCAGCAGAAAATCGGAGACTACTTCGCCGCCTGCATGGACGAAGCCGCGGTCGAGTTGTCGGGCGGACGGCCGTTGAAGCCGTATCTCGATCGGATCTACAGGATGAAATCGAAGGGCGATCTTCCCGAGGTGCTCGCCGGACTGCACCTCGTGACCGGCGACGGCGGCGCGTTCTTCGGCTTCGGTTCGAATCAGGACTACGCGGACGCCACCCAGGTGATCGCGTTCGCCGGCTCGGGTGGTCTCGGCCTGCCCGACCGCGACTTCTACACCAAGGACGACGACAGGTCGAGGGAGCTCCGCGCTCGGTACGCCGCCCACATCACGCGCATGTTCGGGCTCCTGGGCGACCCGCCCGGCGCGGCGGGACGTGAAGCCGCCAAGGTCCTGGAGATCGAGACGGGGCTCGCCCGCGCCTCGCTCACCCGCACGCAGCGCCGCGATCCCTACAAGCTTTTCCACAAGACGGACGCAAAGGGCTTAAAGGCGCTCACGCCCGGATTCGACTGGGACGTCTACTTGAAAACCGCCGGTCTTCCGGGATTGAACGCGTTCAACGTCACCGAGCCGGAATTCTTCAAAGAGCTGGACAGGCAATGGCGCTCGCTGGCCCTCGGCGACATCAAGACCTATCTGCGCTGGCACGCCGTCCATGCGACCGCGCCGTTCCTGTCTTCCGCCTTTGTCGACGAGGACTTCGATTTCTTCGGCAAGACCCTTTACGGAGTTCCCGAGCCGCGGCCGCGCTGGAAGCGCTGCGTGGCGCTGGTCGACGCGCAACTGGGCGAAGCGCTCGGCGAGGAGTACGTGAGCCGCGCCTTCAGCGCGGAGCTGAAGCAGAAGACTCTGCACATGACGAAGCAGATCGAACAGGCGATGCACGACGAGCTCGTCGCTCTCGAGTGGATGAGCGCGGCGACCAGGGAAAAGGCCCTGGAAAAGCTGCGCGCCATCGTGAACAAGATCGGATACCCGGATAAGTGGCGCGACTACGGATCCCTGGAGATCAGGCGCGACGACTTTTTTGGCAACGTGGCGCGCGCCAAGCTGTTCGAGTCGCGGCGCAGGCTCGCCAAGATCGGCAAGCCGCTCGACCGCGGCGAGTGGAGCATGACGCCGCCGACGGTCAACGCCTACTACGACC
>DATHHZ010000580.1:0-3955 GCA_035316965.1 Burkholderiales bacterium
CCCGCTGCGAGGGGTCGAGCAGGACGCCGAGGGCGTGACCGTGCGCTGCGCAGGACGTTCCCCTCTGCGCGGCAGCGTTGCGATCGCCTGCGACGGTGTTCATTCGGTCGTGCGCAAGCAGCTCTACCCGGATGAGGGACCGCCCGTATACACGGGCATCAACATGTGGCGCGGCGTCACGCGCTGGCAGCCTTATCTCAGCGGCGAGAGCTTCGTCCAGTGTGGCTGGCTCGACGTCGGCAAGATCGTCGTCTATCCGATCAGGAAGGAGTTCGATGCGCAGGGCCGCCAGCTCATCACCTGGACCGCCGAGATCCGCTCTCCGCGCAACGTCCAGGCCGACTGGAATTTGAACGGCAGGCTGGCCGATTTCCTGCCGACCTTCGAGAGTTTCCGCTTCGAGTGGTTGGACGTCGCAGCAATGCTCCGGAACGCCGAGGTCGTGCTCGAATATCCGATGGTGGACCGCGACCCGCTTTCGCGCTGGACCTTCGGCCGGGTCACGCTCGTCGGCGATGCGGCGCATCCGATGCATCCGCGCGGCGCGAACGGAGCCGCGCAAGGGATCCTCGACGCACGCACGCTCGCCGGATGCCTTGCACGAGAGCGCGACCGCGTCGCCGCGCTCAGGACGTATGAAGACGCGAGACTCAAGTCCGCGAACGAAGTCGTGCTCGCAAGCCGCGCGATCTCGCCCGACATCATCCTGCGCGTCGTGCACGAGCGCACCGGCGACAAGCCGTTCGGGCGCATCGAAGACGTGGTGAGCGAGGAAGAACTCAGCGCCCTCATGGAAGAATACAAACGCGTCGCCGGTTTCGAGCGCGAGACGCTCAAGCGCCGCCCGTCGCTCGTTTCGCCCTTGGGGAATCGCGTATGAAGCGTATCGTCCCGGCGCTCGCGGCTTCATTGGCCGCGGCGGCCGCGCTCGCACAGTATCCGGCGAAGCCGATCCGCCTGATCGTTCCCTTCGCCGCCGGAGGCGGGAACGACAACGTCGCGCGCCTGGTCGGAAAGCACCTGTCCGACAGCCTCGGCCAGCCGCTCGTCATCGACAACCGGCCCGGAGCGGGAGGCGCGCTGGGCGCGGAGCTTGCGGCGAAGGCGGCGCCCGACGGCTACACGCTGTTTCTCGGCGGCGTGGGGAGCCACGCCGTCAATCCGAATCTGAACGAACGGCTTCCCTACGACCCGATCCGCGACTTCGCCCCCGTGGTGCTGCTCGCTCAGGCGCCGCTCGTCCTGGTGGTGCATCCCTCGGTTCCTGCCGACTCTTTCAAGGCCTTCGTCGCTCTCGCGCGCTCCAAACCGGGACAGCTCAACTACGCCTCGAACGGCAACGGCAGCTCGTCCCACCTCGCTGCGGTGATGTTCGATTCCATGACGGGCGTGGACATGGTCCACGTGCCCTACAAGGGGCTGTCGCCGGCGCTCACCGACTTGCTGAGCGGCCGCGTGCAGCTGATGTTCAGCAGCGTGGTTGCGATCCTGCCTCACATCAAGTCGGAGAAACTGAGAGGCCTCGCGGTCACGGGGAGCCGGCGCCTGTCTTCGATGCCGACTCTCCCGACGATCGCGGAATCGGGCCTGCCCGGCTACGAAGCGAGCTCCTGGTACGGCGTGCTCGCGCCTGCGGGGACGCAGCGGGAAATCGTCGCGAGACTCAACGCCGAGCTGGTGAAAGCGCTAGCGCAGCCCGAGGTGAGGACGAGCCTCCTCGCGGAGGGCGCGGAGCCGATAGGCGGCAGCCCGGAGCAATTCGCCGCCCACATCCGCTCGGAAATGGAGCGTCTCGGCAAATTGATCCGGGAAGCGAAGATCCGTCTGGAATGAGCAAGAGCTCCAACCCGTGCACCCGCGGCGTCGCCGAATTCGTCTCCGGGCTCCGGTACGAAGCGATCCCGCGCGAGGTGCGCGAGCGCATCAAGCTCCTCGTCCTCGATTCGCTCGGGTGCGCGCTTTACGGGGCCCATCTCCAATGGTGCAGGATCCTGCAACGCACTCTCAAAAAACTGGACAGCTCCAGGGCATGCGGCGTATGGGGAACCGCGCAACGGCTCTCGGCGCCGCACGCGGCGCTCGCAAACGGCACGCAGGTCCAGGGGTTCGAGCTGGACGACGTGCACCGGGAGGGCGTGCTGCACGTGGGCGCGGTGGTGCTGCCGGCGCTCGTCGCGGTCGCCGAGCTGCGCCGCGGAATGAGCGGACGCGAGTTCTTGACCGCCGCCGTCGCCGGCTACGAGGTCGGCCCGCGCGTGGGGCTGTGCATGGGGCAGGAGCACATCGGGCAAGGTTGGCACTCGGGCGCGACACTGGGCGTTTTCTCGGCAGGCGCCGGGGCGGCGCGCGGCTTGAAGCTCGACGCGGACAAGACGGTCCACGCGCTCGGCATTGCCGGCACGCAGGCGGCGGGGCTGATGGCGGCGCAATACGGCGCGATGGTGAAGCGCATGCACGCCGGGCGCTCCTCGCAGAGCGGGCTCTACGGCGCCCTGCTCGCGGAGGCCGGCTTCACCGGGATCCCCGACGTGTTCGAAAGCGAGTACGGCGGCTTCTGCACGACCTTTTCGCGCTCGCAGGATCGGTTTCGGCTGGCCGAACTTACCGCCGGCTTCGGCGAGGTCTGGCAGACGATGGGCGTCGCGCTGAAGTTCTATTCCTGCGTCGGCAGCAACCACACCACGCTCGACGCGCTGCGCGAGATGCAGCGGGAGCGGGCGTTCGACGCGAAGGACGTGAAAAAAATCATCGTGCACGCCTCGCAGGTAACCGTGGACCACGCCGGCTGGAGATACCGGCCGGAAAGCCTCGCCTCGGCCCAGATGAATCTTCCTTTCTGCGCGGCGACATTGTTGCTCGAGGGCGATTGCTCCGTCGATCAGTTCAGCGATGCCGTCGTCGCCGATTCCCGGCGCATGGCGCTCGCCGAAAGAGTCGAAGTCCGGCCGGACGCAGAAATCAGCGCAAAGGGCGCGAAATACCGCCACAGCGTGCGCGTGGAGGTGATTCTCGACGACGGCAGCCGCCTGGAGCGCACCGTGGAGACGCCGCGCGGCAGCGAGCCCCATTTCGCGAGCGAGGCGCAGGTCGTGGCGAAATTCGAAAAGCTCGCAGCGCACGCGCTCCCGCGCGCACGGAGTGCGCAGCTGCGCGACGCGGTGCTCGGAATGGAGAAACTCGGCGACGCGGCGCGCTTGGCGCAGTTGATGGCGGTCCGGAGGAAAAAATGAACCGAATCGCAGCCGGGCTTCTTGCGCTGGGAATGTCTTTGCCGATGGCGGCCGCACTGGCTCAGTATCCGAGCAAGCCGATCCGTATGATCGTTCCCTGGCCCGCGGGCGGCACGGTCGACGGGGTCGCGCGCGTCATCGGACCGAGTTTCTCCTCCGGCCTCGGCCGTCCGATCGTCGTGGAGAACAAGGCGGGCGCGGGCGGCTCGATCGGGCAGGCGGAGGCCGCCAAGGCGCCTCCCGACGGCCACACGCTGCTGCTGGTGTTCGACACGCACGCAGTCAACCATCTTCTCTACAAGAATCTCGGCTACGACCCGTTCAGGTCATTCGAGCACGTGAGCCTGCTCGTCACTTCCCCGCAGGTGCTCGCCGGCGCCACGAACTTCGCGCCGGGCTCCGTGCCGGAGCTGGCGGCCTTCGCGAAAGCCAATCCGGGAAGAGTGACCTACGCCACGGTGGGCGCGGGCAGCTCGAACCACCTGAACGCATTGCTGCTTTCGAACCGCACCGGAATCGACATGGTGCACGTGCCTTACAAGGGCGGCGCGCCCATGATGATCGATCTGGTCGGCGGCCAGGTAAACGTCATGTTCGTCTCCGCGCCGCAGGCGATCCCCCAGGTGAAGGCCGGACGTATCAAGGCGCTCGCGATCGGAGCGGCGCGCCGCATCCCCCAGCTGCCGGATACGCCGACCGTCGCCGAGACGCTCCCCGGGTTCGCC
>DATHHZ010000581.1:0-8183 GCA_035316965.1 Burkholderiales bacterium
TCGCCTCGTCGCGGCGAAGCTCGCCCGTGCGTTCGGCCAGCAGTTTCTCGTGGAAAACCGCCCGGGGGCGGGGGGAACGCTCGGCACCGCGGCGGCGGTCAAGGCCGCGCCCGACGGCACCACGCTGCTCGCCGTGTTCGACAGCCACGCTACCAACCCCCACCTCTTCAGGAGCCTTCCCTACGATACGCTCGCCGATCTCGCACCGATCTCGCTGCTCGTGCGCGGTCCGCTCGTGCTGGTCGTCCATCCCGGTCTCAGGGCCAATACCGTGCCGGAGCTGGTTACGCTCGCCCAGTCCAGGCCCGGCGCGATCAACTTCGCCGCCGTCGGTCCCGGATCGCCCGCGCGTCTGCTGATGGAGCTGCTGAAGATCGAGGCGGGGATAGACGTCACGATGGTGGCTTACAAGGGGGCGGGGCTCGCGCTCGGCGACCTGGTGGGCGGTCAGGTGGACGCGATGTTCGCGACGGTGCCGAGCACCCGTTCCCACTACCGCGCCGGGCGGCTGCGCGCGCTTGCGATCACTTCCGAGCATCGCAGCGCGATCGCGCCCGGCGTGCCCGCGATGAACGAGCTCTATCCGGGATTCGTCGCGGAAGCGTGGGTGGCGCTGCTCGCGCCCGCGAGGACCTCGCCTGCGATCGTGGCGCGGATCAACGCGGAAGTGTCGAGAATTCTCGCGCAGCCGGAAACGAAGGAGCGCTTTGCGGATCAGGGCCTGGAGGCCGCAGGCGGCACGCCCGCGCAGCTCGATCGCTGGATACGCGCGGAGATCGAGCGCTGGGGCCGCGTGATCCGCGAGCAGAGGATCACGCTCGAGTAGGGCGGGACGCGGGTTCGCGCTGATAGAATAACGGCTCGATACGGTTCGCTCGATCTTCCATCCTCTCTCCGGGAATTCGCATGGCCTACGAAAACATACTCGTCGAGACCCGCGGCCGCGTTGGCCTCGCGACGCTGAATCGTCCCAAGGCGCTGAACGCGCTCAACGACGCGTTGATGAACGAGCTCGGCGACGCGCTCGCCAGATTCGACGCGGACGAAGCGATCGGCGCGATCGTCATCACCGGCAGCGACAAGGCCTTCGCCGCGGGGGCGGACATCGGCGCGATGAAGGACTGGGGCTACATGGACGTGTACAAGGGCGAGTACATCACGCGCAACTGGGAGCGGATGAAGTCGATCCGGAAACCCCTCATCGCCGCGGTCGCGGGCTATGCCCTGGGCGGGGGCTGCGAGCTCGCGATGATGTGCGACATCCTCATCGCCGCTGAGAGCGCACGTTTCGGCCAGCCCGAGATCAAGCTCGGCATCATCCCCGGAGCGGGCGGCACGCAGCGCTTGCCGCGCGCAGTCGGCAAGGCGAAGGCGATGGACCTCGTGCTCACCGGACGCATGATGGACGCGGCCGAGGCCGAGCGCGCGGGGCTCGTCTCGCGCGTGGTCCCGGCGGACAAGCTGCTCGAGGAGGCTCTCGCAGCGGCGGCGCAAATCGCGGAGTTCTCGCTGCCGTCGGTGATGATGGCGAAGGAAGCGGTCAACCGCGCCTTCGAGTTGCCGCTCGACGAGGGAATGAGATTCGAGCGACGGCTGTTCCACTCGCTCTTCGCCACCGAGGACCAGAAGGAAGGCATGGCGGCGTTCGTCGAGAAGCGCAGGCCCAAGTTCAAACACAGGTGAAACCTGAACGACCCTCACCCTAGCCCTCTCCCGCAGGCGGGAGAGGGAATATTCTCTGGGATATGCGCCTTTGGGGGGTGTCGTCTGGATGGTAGTGTCGTGCGTTCCTCTCGCGATGGCAGTGTCGTGCGTTCCTCTCGCGATGGCAGTGTTGTGCGTTCCTCTCGCGACCCTCTCCCCCGATTCGGGGGAGAGGGTAGGGTGAGGGAAGCAGCTCGCACGTTCATTGCGCAAAAATCAGACCGACGCCGAGCGGAAACTTTGGCGGCGTCTGCGGGCCCGTGAACTCTGTGGATTCAAGTTCCGGCGCCAGTATCCTATTGCGCCTTATATCGTGGATTTTATTTGTGTGGAGAAACGGCTCATCGTCGAGATTGACGGCGGGCAGCATGCGACGATGACTGAAATTGACAACACGCGTACTGAATTTCTGAACGCGCGCGGCTACCGCGTCCTACGTTTTTGGAACAACGAGGTCTTGCAGCAGCTTGATGCGGTACTTGCGAAAATCCTTGATTCGCTGACGCACCCTCACCCTAACCCTCTCCCGCAAGCGGGAGAGGGGATACTCTGATATGCACGCCCCGGCGAATATGCACGCTCCGGCGTGGCGGGTCATCACCTGGATGTGCGCCGCGCACGTCGCGAGCATGACCGGGTTTGCCGCCTATTCCACGCTGCTTCCCCAGCTGCAGGACGAGTGGGGCCTGAACAACTCGCAGGCCGGCTTCATCAGCGGCGCGTTCTTCGCCGGCTACATGGCCGCGGTGCCGCTGCTCACCAGCCTCACCGACCGCGTCGATGCGCGGCGCGTCTATCTCGTCTCGAGCGTCGTTGCGGCCGCGGCGCTCGCGGGGATGGCGCTGTTCGCGAACGGACTCCTCTCGGCTTCGCTCCTGCAGCTCTGCGCCGGGGCGGGAATCGCCGGCACCTACATGCCGGGGCTGCGCGCGCTCACCGACAACGTTCCGGGGACCGGCGCGCAGAGCCGTGCCGTCTCTTTCTATACCGCGGTGTTCGGCCTGGGCACGAGCCTGTCGATCCTGCTCTCGGGCTGGATCGCCGACACGATGGGCTTTCGCTGGGCGTTCGGCCTGGGCGCGATCGGGCCGCTCGCCGCCGGGCTCATGGTTGCGCTCGGATTGCCGCCGAGGAAACCGACTCCGCTGCACGGCACGCGCATGCTCGACTTCCGGCCGGTGCTGAAAAGCCGCGAGGTGCGGCCCTACATCTTCGGCTACGCCGTGCACTGCTGGGAGCTGTTCGGCTCGCGCTCGTGGCTGGTCGCGTTCATCGTGTTCGCGCAGCAGCTGCAGATCGCCGGCGGCGCGGCGCCCGCGGCCTGGTCGGCGGTGACGATCGCGGCGATCGCCAATCTCTTCGGGCCGGCGGCGAGCGTCGGCGGCAACGAGCTCGCGATGCGCCACGGACGCGAGCGGCTGATCTGGAAGGCGATGCTCGCCTCGGGCGCGCTCACCTGCACGCTCGGTTTCGCCGCCGCGCTCCCGTCGTACGCGCTCGTGGGACTGATCATGCTGCACATGTGCCTCGTCATGGGCGATTCCTCCGCGCTGACCGCGGGCCTGGTCACGCGCATCGATGAGCGCGTCCGCGGCGCGGCCATGGCGGTGCACTCGATGCTCGGTTTCGGCGCCGGATTCTTCGCGCCGCTCGTCTTCGGCGCGGTGCTCGATCTGGCCGGCGGCAATTCGAGCCCGCTCGCCTGGGGCCTGGCATTCATGAGCCTGGGCGCCGGAGCGATCGCCATGGCCTGGGCGATCCGCCGCCGCGCCTCTTACGAGGTGCAGGCATGACCTCCGAGCTTCGGCCCGCGCCGCGGGAGTGGCTGCTGCTGCTGGTGCTCTCGGGCATCCAGTTCAGCCAGATGGTCGATTTCATGGTGTTGATGCCGCTCGGCACGCAGCTCATGCGCGAGTTCGACATCACGCCGACCCAGCTCGGATTCTTCGTCTCGATCTACGCCGTGGCCGCGAGTTTGTCGGGGTTTTTCTCCGCGCTCGTCATCGACCGCTTCGACCGCAAGACCGCGATGCTCGCGCTGTACGCCTGTTTTGCGGGGACGATGGCGGCATGCGCCCTCGCGCCGAGCTATGCGACGCTGCTCGCCGCGCGCACGGCGGCCGGCGCTTTCGGCGGCGTGGTCGCGGCGAATATTTTTACCATCGTCGCGGACGTGGTCCCGGAAGGCCGGCGCGGCCGGGCCTTCGGCGCGGTCATGTCGGCGTTCTCGCTCGCCTCGATCCTGGGCGTGCCGATCAGCCTGTACCTCGCGCTGCATTTCACCTGGCGCGCGCCCTACGTGTTCCTCGCCGGGGTTTGTCTGGCGATCCTGCTGGCGGCCTGGTTCGTGATCCCGCCGGTGCGCGCACACCTGGCAGCAGGCAGGGAACGCAACGCGCTCGCTCAGCTCAGAGTCGTGTTCGGCGAAGCCAACCACCTGAGGATTTTCGCGTTCTCGGGGCTGCTGGTGTTCTCGGGGTTCCTGGTGTTTCCGTTCATCGCACCATACCTGGTGACCAACGTTGGGGTGAGCGAGGCGCAACTGCCCCTGGTGTACCTGGTCGCCGGAATCGCTGCGCTGCTCACCGCGCGCCTCATCGGCGGGTGGAGCGACAGCATCGGCAGGCGAGCGGTATTTGCGGCGGCCGCCGTGGCCACGGGCATCGCGGCGGTCGCGATCACGAGCCTGCCGCGCTCGCCCCTCTTCGTTGCGGTGCTCGTTTCGATGCTGATGTTCGCGGCGTCCTCGGCGCGCATGGTGCCGGCGATGGCGCTGATCACCTCGGGTGCCGAGCCGCGCCTGCGCGGCAGCGTGATGAGCTTCAATTCCTCGATCCAGCAGCTCGCCGCCGGCGCGGCTTCCTTCGTTGCGAGCCTCGTCGTGGGCACCTCGGCCGAGGGCGAGCTGACCCGCTACTGGATGATCGGCATCCTCTCGGCGGCGGGGACCTTCGCCTGCATCGCGCTCGCCCGCCGGGTGCGCTCGGCCGAAGGGGCCGTGACGTAGAATCCCGGCATCGGGAATGGCAAAGAACGCTCAGGTCATCGTTGCGGGCGCAGGGCCGGTCGGGCTGCTGACGGCGCTCGCGCTCGCGAAGCAGGACGTCTCCGTCCTGGTGCTGGAAGCCGAGCCGGCTCTTACGATCGACCTGCGCGCCGGCACCTATCACCCGCCTTCGCTCGAGCTGATGGCGCCCTACGGCATCACCGACGAGATGCACAAGGCGGCGATCAAGGTGCCGCGCTGGCAGATCCGCGACCGCCGGGAAGGCGTCATCGTCGAGTGGGACCTGACCGAAATCGGCGACCTCACTCCGTATCCGTATCGCCTGCATCTCGAGCAGCATCGTCTCACGCCGATCATTCTCAGCAAGCTCGCGGCCTTTGCGAACGCGGAAGTACGCTTTTCGCATAAGGTGATCGATCTCTCGCAGACCGCCGACGGGGTCATGGTGAACGCGGAGACGCCGGGCGGAACGGAAATATTCGAGGCCGACTGGCTGGTAGGCGCCGACGGCGGCCGCAGCACCGTGCGCAAGTGCACCGACGTGGGATTCGACGGCTTCACCTGGGACGAGCGCTTCCTCGTGGCGAGCACGACTTACGACTACGCGCCGCACGGCTACGCCCTGAACGCGTACCTCGCCGATCCGGAGGAATGGGCCGCGCTCTTCAAGATGCCCGACGACGGGCCGCCGGGAATCTGGAGGGTGATCTTCCCCGTCCCGCCCGAAGAGGAGGACGCGGTGACGCTGTCCGAGGGGATGGTCGAGCGGCGCATGCAGAATTTCCTGCCGAGGAAGGAGCGCTACCGGATCAAGTACAAGAGCCTCTACAAGGTGCACCAGCGCGTGGCCAAGGACTTCCGCGCGGGACGCGTCCTGCTCGCCGGCGACGCCGCGCATCTGAACAACCCCATGGGCGCCTTCGGACTGAACGGAGGGATCCACGACTCGTTCAATCTCACCGAAAAGCTCGGGAAAGTATGTCGTCGCGAGGCCGACGAAGCGCTGCTCGACCTCTACGTGCGCCAGCGTCGCACCGTGAACCTCGAATACGTCCAGGAACATTCGATCAAGAACCTCAGGCGGCTCAACGAGAAATCCGAAGAGGGGCGCAGGAAGAACTTCGATGAGCTGCGCAGGCAGGCGGGGAGCCGGGAGGGCCGACGGGAGTTTTTGCTGGTGAGCAGCATGATTGCCAGCATCCGACGCGCCAATGGGATAACCTAAGGCTGATTCGGGGCTGAGACGCGCTCTCAGACCCCGATTCAATCCAGCGCCCGGCAGAAGGCGCGGCACAAGGGGGAGGCATGGACAGAATCTGGCTCAAGCATTACCCGCCGGGCGTTCCGGCCGAGGTCGAGTACCGCCAGTACCGCTCGATCGGAGAGCTGTTCGAGAGCAATACCTCCAAATACCGCGACCGCCCGGCCTACACCAACATGGGCAGGACGATCAGCTTCGGAGAGCTCGAGTGCCTGTCGCGTGCCTTCGGCGCCTGGCTTCAGGGACAGGGGCTCGCAAGGGGCGCGCGGATCGCGGTAATGATGCCGAACTGTCTGCAGTACCCCGTGTGCGTCTTCGGCATCCTGCGTGCCGGCTATGTCGTGGTCAACGTCAATCCGCTCTACACCGCGCGCGAGCTCGAGCACCAGCTGAAGGACTCCGGTTCCGAGGCGATCGTGATTCTGGAGAACTTCGCGCACGTGCTCCAGCAGGTGATCGCGAGGACTCCCGTGAAGCACGTGGTGATCGCGGCGCTCGGTGACCTGCTCGGCGCGAAGGGGGCGATCGTGAATTTCGTCGTGCGCCACGTGAAAAAAATGGTTCCCCGATGGGAGATCCCGGGCACGATCCGCTTCAACGCAATGATCGGGGAGGGGGAGCGGCTCGACCTCAAGCGCGTGCCCGTCGGTCACGAAGACGTCGCGTTCCTTCAGTACACGGGAGGCACGACCGGTGTGTCCAAGGGCGCCGTGCTCCTGCACCGCAACATCCTTGCCAACCTCGAGCAGGCGGCGGCGTGGTTAAGACCGTTTGTGAAGGAGGACGAGCCGCAGGCGATCGTCACCGCCTTGCCGCTTTATCACATCCTCTCGCTCACCGCCAACTGCCTGCTCATGATGAAGGCGGGCGGATGCAACATCCTCATCACCAATCCGCGCGACATTCCCGGATTCGTGAAGGAATTGCAGAAGCACAAGTTCACCATGTTCACCGGGGTGAACACGCTGTTCAACGCGCTCATGAACCACCCGGATTTCGTGAAGATCGATTTCTCCGGTCTGAAGGTCGCCCTCGGCGGCGGCATGCCGGTGCAGAAGGCGGTGGCCGACCGCTGGAAGAAAATGACCGGCTGCACGCTCATCGAGGCCTACGGTTTGTCGGAGACCTCGCCCGCGGTGACCGTCAATCCGCTGGACCTCGGGGACTACAACGGGTCGATCGGATTGCCGATCTCTTCGACGGAAGTGATACTGCGCGCAGACGACGGAAGGGAAGTCCCGCTCGGCTCGCCCGGCGAGATCTGGGTGCGCGGCCCCCAGGTGATGAAGGGCTATTGGAACAGTCCGGCCGAGACCGCCAAGGTACTCGGCCGCGACGGGTTCCTCGCCACCGGAGACATCGGCGTGATGGACGAGAAAGGCTACGTGAGGATCGTCGATCGCAAGAAAGACATGCTCCTGGTGTCCGGGTTCAACGTGTACCCGAACGAGATCGAGGCGGTGGTCGCGATGCTCCCCGGTGTGCTCGAATGCGCGGTCATCGGCGTGCCCGACGCGCACTCCGGCGAGGTTCCCAAGCTCTTTGTCGTGAAGAGGGACGTCTCGCTCACCGAAGCCGACATCCGAGCCCACTGCGAGGCCAACCTGACCGGCTACAAGCGGCCCAAGACCATCGAATTCAGAAAGGAATTGCCCAAGACGAACGTAGGGAAGATCCTGCGCCGCGCCCTGCGCGAGGAAGCGAAAGCGCGGTAGTTCTCTTATTTTTTCCCGGGATGCGGCTTGCTCGAACCGAGCTGCCCGTCGATCGCCTTCATCAGCAGGTCGCGTTCGACCGGTTTGGTGAGCAACTGGGCGGCACCGAGCTCGCGCGCCCGTGAGTAGGTCTCGTCGTCGCCGCGTCCGGTGAGCACGATCACCGGGATATTCCGGGTCGCCGGATCGGTGCGCAGCGCCGCGATCATCTCGAATCCGTCCAGATAGGGCACCGAGAGATCAAGGAGGATGAGGTCGGGTGCGTTATCGATGACGGCGCGCAAACCGAGCACCGCGTCCTCGGCGGTCAGCACCTCGTGCCCCGCGCCCGCCAGGTGCACTCGCAAGAGGTCCAGGAACGTAAGGTCGTCTTCGATGACTACGATCTTGGCCAACTGCTCCTCTCGCACGCCGCGAGGCGCAGCGTTCCACGATAGTCTGGGCGCGGACGGGCATTCTAGCAACTAGCCCATCGGCCCATTCCGCCGGCGCGGTG
>DATHHZ010000582.1:0-2306 GCA_035316965.1 Burkholderiales bacterium
AACCGCTTCCGCGAGCTGGGGGTCGAGCCCTCCGGTGCGTCCGGCGACGCCTTCAACGACATCGTGCGGCGCGATTACGAGCGCTGGGGCGAGATCATCAGAAGGAACAACTTGCGGGCGGACTGAATCAGCCCGCGAAGCGCGGCTCGGGAACGCCGCGGATGCCGAGGCCGGTGATGCGGAAGAGGCTCCCCGCGAGGAACTGCGGCTTCGCTTCTCTTGCGAACCGGCCGTGCACCGCCGGGTGCTTCACACGCGCCATCGAGGTCACGTAGATCTCGTCGAGCTTTTCGCCGCCGAAGGCGACGCTGGTGATGTTCCTCACCGGCATGCCGATGCGCCGCTCGACGCTCCCGTCGGGCGCATAGCGCACGAGGTCGCCCGAGATCAGCTGCGCGTTCCACACGCAGCCCTCCGCATCGACGGTCGAGCCGTCGGCGACACCCGCATCGTTCTTGAACGAGGCGAAAAGCCGCTTGTTCGAGGGCGTGCCGGTCGCGAGGTCGTAGTCGTAGGCCCAGATCTCGCCCTGGAAGGTGTCGGCAAAGTAGAACCTCTTGTCGTCGGGGCTCCAGCACGGTCCGTTCGAGCAGATGATGCCGTCGTCCACCAGGGTGACTGAGAGATCGGGATCGAGGCGCCACAGCGCGCAGATCTTCAGCTCCTCCTTGTCGTCCATGCCGCCCGCGAAGAAGCGCCCGTGCCGGTCGCACTTGCCGTCGTTCAGTCGCGTACGCGGCTGTCCGGCGTCGACCAGCGAAACGGTTTCGAGCTTGCCGCTCTGGAAATCGAAGAAGTGGAAGCCATCGTCGAGCGCGAGCACCGCGCCGCCTTTGCGCCTGAGCGCGAGCGCGCCGACGTCGCGCTTGAGCGCCCAGTTCTCGGTCTTGCCGCTCTTCGGATCGAGCCGCCAGATCGAGGGTTTTCCGACGCGTCGGCCGGTCCCGTCAACCCAGTAGAGCCGGCCTTCCTCGACGTCCCAGACCGGGCCTTCGCCGAGATGGTTGTCGCACTGGAGTACGTATTCGATCTTCATGAAACCGGGGACAGACCACCTTTTCGGGCTGACCACGAAAAACCCGTGGTCTGTCCCCGGCTTTTCATGCGGCGCGGAGCGAGCGGCCGGCCCGGTCGAGCAGGCCCGCCGCAATGAGCGCGGCTCGGATGCGCTCGATCTCCGCTTGCGGAATCTTGACGAGCGGCGGGCGCACCGTCGCGCGCGGAAGTTTGCCCATCATCACCAGCGCTTCCTTCATGCGGTTGTGCATGTCCACCCAGGGCTCGGAGTAGAACGCTTCCGCCGTCGGCCAGATGCGCTCGTTGATCTGCCTCGCGGTGGCGAGGTCGTTCGCGCGCACCGCGCGGAAGAGCTTCGCCTGCAGATCGGCGATCACCGAGCCGCTGCCCGAGAGCAGGCCGTTCGCGCCCATCACGAGCGAGCTCATCAGCCACGAGCTGTGCGTGGTGAGCACGTTCACCGGGGGCTTGAGCGACTGCAGCGTCCGGATCTGGCGCTCGTGCACCTGGGGACTCGCGCACCAGTCCTTGATCGCGCGCACGGCGGGCACCGCTTCGATGATCTTCAATAGGGTTGCAAGCGGATAGCCCTGGCCGCCCGCGAGCGGATACTGGAAGGCGATGATGGGGAGGTCCGCTGCGCCGGCGACTCTCCGGAAATGCTCGACCGCCATCTCCGGACGCTGTCCCATCGTGAAAGGCCCGGGCGGGAAAACGAGCAAGGCGCTCGCGCCGCACTCAGCCGCCATTTTAGCGATGCGCGCCGCTTCGAGGCTGCCTTCGGCGTAGACGCCGTGCACGATCGGGAGCCGCTCGCCGATTTCGTCTTGAGTGATCGCCAGGACACGCTTCTGCTCATCGAACGTGCACGAGGCGACCTCCGTCGAGTGTGCGTTGATGGTGATCGCGGAGAGGCCTTCGACCGCCGCCACGTCGCGCAGATGCGCGCGGAAGGAAGGCTCGTCGATCGACAAGTCCTCGTGAAAAGGCAAGAGCACCGCGGGGATGACCCCCTGGGGAATCCACTTCGTGTCGCGCGCCATCGGGACTCCTTGATTACTCGACCCGGATATTGTAATCGCGGATCACCTTCGCCCACTTCTCCGACTCGGCGCGGGCAAAGGCGAGGAACTCCTCGGGCGAGCTGCCGACGACGTCGAAGCCCTGCGCGCCGAGCTTGCCGCGCACTTCCGGATCGGCGAGCGCCTTGGTCGCTTCGGCGTAGAGCCGCGCGAGGATCTCCTTCGGCGTTCCGGCCGGCACGAGCATCCCGACCCAGGACTGCGCGG
>DATHHZ010000583.1:0-2400 GCA_035316965.1 Burkholderiales bacterium
TCGTAGGTGTAGTTGATGATGAAGGGCCGGCGGATCGCCGGCCCTTTTTTTTAGTCAATCGGTGGCGCGATTCGCGCATCGCGAGAAGCATTAGCGCGGCGCAACCGGTGTCAGCCCCGAACGCCTTCGGTTCGCGATGCCGTATTACAATAGCGCGCAGCCGCGACCGGCTGTCCCGCGCTACCGTTAGGAGATCCGAAAATGATTCGACTTGCAACGATGTCTCTCGCTGCGCTGCTGCTGTCTTCCTGCGCGACCGGGCCGGAGGTTTCCCCCGCCGCGCGCTCGGAGCTGGCGCCGACGGGGAGGCTGCGCGTCGGGATAAACGTGCAGAATTTCCTGCTCGTCAACAAGAAGCGGGCGGGCGGGGAATACAGCGGCATTGCAGTGGATCTGGGCCGGGAGCTCGGCAAGCGGCTCGGCGTTCCCGTCGAGCTCGTTGCCTTCGAGACCGCCGGAAACCTGGCCGACGCGGTGAAAGCCGGTGCCTGGGACGTGGCCTTCCTCGGTAACGAGCCCACGCGCGCGAACGAGATCGCCTTCAGCGCGGCGTATCTCGAAATCGAGGCGGGCTACCTTGTTCCGGCGGGCTCGCCGATCCGCACGATCGCGGAGGTGGACCGCGAGGGCCTGCGCGTCGCCGTTAGCGCTAAGAGCGCCTACGACCTGTATCTCACCCGCAACCTGCAGCACGCCAAACTCTTCCGCGCACCGACCGTCGACGCCTCCTACGAACTGTTCGTCAGCGACAAGCTCGATGCGCTCGCCGGGCTCAAGCCCCGCCTCGTGATGGATGCGGAAAAGCTCCCAGGCTCACGCGTGCTCGAAGGGCGTTTCTCGGCGGTGCAGCAATCGATCGGCACTCCGCAGGGACGCCCCTC
This sequence comes from Burkholderiales bacterium, assembly GCA_035316965.1. GTDB lineage: Bacteria > Pseudomonadota > Gammaproteobacteria > Burkholderiales > SG8-39 > VBDM01. Next base: position 882 of record DATHHZ010000583.1, read on the forward strand.
CGGCGCGAGGTACCTTCGCGAATTCGCCGAGGACGCGAAGGCCTCCGGTTTCGTCGCCAGGGCGATAGAAAGACACGCGGTGCGCGGGGTTTCCGTCGCACCCAAGGAGCCGCCTTCGTCGTCCGGTCTTGATTTGACTCGCGGGCGGTCTTACTGAACCGATCGGGTGCGGCGCGTCGCAGCCCGCCCCACGAAACGATGTGCGTCCTCGTCACCACCGGCGCCGATCGATCAATAAGTGCATCGATCCTCGCAAAATTCCTTCGTCGCGCTCGAGCACAGGCAATCGTTCATGCACAGGGTATCGATACCGCGAGAGGTCGATGAGGAAGTGCCCTGTTGCGGGGGCTCGGATCGGTTCGGGAAGTATGAGCAGCCCGCGGTCGCCAAAGCGATCAGGATGACGCTTGCACGCACGATCTGTTCTCTTTCACCGCTAGAAATTTCTTTCTGGCCTGAGGACGTCTTCGCCCCGCGCGGGCGGCTCAAGCGTCACCGGAACGCTGGACAGTCCCGCTTCTACCCGCCGTAGCGCGAGATCACCAGCTTGTACAGATATAGCGGCAAGCCGCGCGGGGACTGCGCCGGTTGGTTCGAAGGCGGCGGGATCTTTTCGACAAAATCCACCTTCCAGCCTTTTTCCAGGATTTGTTCGCGCGTCAGCGCGCCCAGGCCCGCGCTGCACTGGAACCGTTCGTCCTCGCTGGGGAACTCGTCGTAATAGATGACTGTGGTGCACGCGGCGGCACGCGGCCCGCTGGTGGGTGCCGCGGCTGCCGGTTGCGGCTGCTTCAGCGATTCGGGATTGTCGCGGATTTTTTTCCATTCCTCCCAGCTGTAGCCCTTGCCGTCGACATAGACTGTGTCCCCGACCCTGAAGATGAACGCCGACAGGGCCGGCGGGGTAACGACCGCGGCGAGCAACAATGCCAGGAACAAGCGCTTCAATTCGGATCTGCTTTAGGAATGAAAAGGCGAGCGTCTTTTCGACGCCCGCCTAAATTACCACAGGCTAAGAGAAAGCAAGTCTATTTCAGAAGCTGTACATCCAGCCCACCGATACCGCCTGCAGGGTCTCGCCAGTGAAGCAGGCACCCGCAGCATCCTTGCAATCGGTGGTAATGCCGTGGCCGCTCGACCCGAGGTCGTAGTGCGCGCCGGTGTGATTGGCCTGGCGAGCATAGACGGCATACCAGTTGCTCTGCTTGTCGAAATGGTGCTTGTAGCCGACGGTGTACATGTTGGCGACGTTGTCGATCGGACCCGTGCCCGGATCACCCGGCGTCTTCCCGGCATGCGCCCATCCGAGGTTAACGTCGTCCTGAGCCGTGACTTTTTGAGTCAGCGCCAGCCAAACGGCGTTGTGCTGCCGCTCGTTGAAGTTCGGATCCGGGGCCTTGCGGGTCAGTCTCTCGAAGATCACGTTGACGATGGTGGTGGGCAACACCATGTATTGGACGCCCACCTTCATCGCCGCTTCATTGGCGACACCGACAGAGCCAAGAGGAGCCGCTGGCGG
>DATHHZ010000584.1:0-4186 GCA_035316965.1 Burkholderiales bacterium
TGGGCCAGCGGCAAGGTCGGCCTGAACGGGATCTCCTACTACGCTATCAACCAGTGGCACGTCGCCTCGCTGCAGCCGGCCCATCTTGCGGCAATGTGCATCTGGGAAGGCGCCGCTGACTGGTACCGCGACATGACGCACCACGGCGGGATTCTCTCCACGTTCTGGGCCAACTGGTACGACATGCAGGTGAAGACGGTGCAATACGGCCTGGGCAAGCGCGGCCCGCGCAGCCGGGTCACGGGCGAACTCGTGTGCGGAGATGAAACGCTGAGCGACCGCGAATTGCAGCGCAACCGCTGCGACTTCGGCGACGACATCCTCGCGCATCCGCTCGACGACGATTACCACAAAGGGCGTTCCCCGGCCTGGGACAAGATCTCCGTGCCCTTTCTCTCGGCGGCGAACTGGGGCGGGCAGGGCCTTCACCCGCGCGGCAACTTCGAAGGCTTCGTCCGAGCCGCTTCGAAGGACAAGTGGCTCGAAGCGCACGGCATCGAGCACTGGACCCACTTCTACACCGACTACGGCCGCACGCTCCAAAAGAGGTTCTTCGATTACCATCTGAAGGACATGAAGAACGGCTGGGACCGGCAGCCGCGCGTGCAGTTGCAGGTGCGCCACGTGGACCGGTTCGTCGAGCGGCACGAGGGCGAATGGCCCATCGCGCGCACGCGCTGGACGAGGTTCTTTCTCGATCCGGCCGATCATGCGCTCGGCCCCGAGCCGCCGCAGGCCGCGGCAAGCGTCACCTACGATGCGCTCGGCGACGGCGTGACATTCATTTCAGCGCCGCTCGAGCACGAGACCGAGATTACCGGGCCACTTGCCGCGAGGCTGTTCATGTCTTCGGCCACGGCGGATGCCGATCTGTTTCTGGTTTTCCGGGTGTTCTCGCCGGACATGCGGGAAGTGGTTTTCATGGGCGCGATCGATCCCCATACGCCGGTCGCGCAAGGCTGGTTGCGCGCCTCGCATCGGAGGCTCGATCCGAAACTCTCCGCCGAGTACCGGCCTTATCACACGCACGACGAGCTGCAACTCCTCAAGCCCGGCGAGGTGGTGCAGCTCGACATCGAGCTGTGGCCGACGTCGATCGTCGTCCCGGCCGGCCACAGGTTGGCCCTGACCGTGCGGGGAAAGGACTATGAGTGGCAGAAGTCGACGGGCGCCAGGCTATCGAACTTCAAGAACGAGTTGCGCGGTTGCGGGCCGTTCCTGCATGATGATCCGCGCGATCGCCCGGGCGCGGTTTTCGGCGGCAAGGTCACGATCCACGCCGGCCCGGAGCGCGGGTCCTGTGTCCTGGTTCCGGTCGTCCCGCCGAAACGCTAAAGAGGGAAGCAAGGCGATGACTATGAAACTCTATGGATTCTGGCGGTCTCTCGCCACCTACCGGGTGCGCGCCGCCCTCGCGCTGAAAGGAATCGAGGTCGAACAGGTCTCGATCAATCTCCTGCAGGGGAAGCAGCACGCCGAGGGCTACAAGGCGATCAACCCGCAGAGCGTGGTGCCCGCGCTCGCGATCGACGGCGGTCCGCCGTTGTTCCAATCGATGGCGATCCTCGAATACCTGGAGGAAACGCATCCCAGGCCGGCGCTGCTGCCGAAGGATCCCCGCGGCAGGGCCCGCGTTCGCGGCCTCGCGCAGATCGTCGTGAGCGACGGGCATCCGCTGGTCGTTCCGCGGATTCGCGGCTATCTCGAGCGCGAGATGCGCCAGGACGAACCCGCGCGAAACGCGTGGCTTGCGCATTGGACGCTCGAGGCGCTCAAGGCGCTCGAAGCGCATCTGGGCAAGGAAAGGGAAACCGGCAGATTCTGCCACGGCGATGCGCCGACGATCGCCGACGTCTGCCTGGTTTCCCAGGTCTTCGGGGCGAAGTTTTTCAATGTCGAGACTACAGGCCTCCCGACGGTCATGCGCATTTTCGGGGAATGCATGAAAATCGACGCTTTCGATCGTTCCCAGCCGCTCAAACAGCCCGACGCACCCAAGAACCCGACTCACTGAACGGAGGATCGCACAATGACATTCACCCGCAGGCGGTTCATTCAGGCGACTGGTGCAGGCGCCGCGGCGCTCGGCATGCCGACGATCGCTCAGTCGCAAACCGGACCGATTCGCGTCGGACTCATGACGGTCAAGACCGGGCCGCTCGCCTCGGGCGGCATCGACATGGAGCGCGCGCTCGTCCAGTATCTCAAGGAGCGCGACACCACCCTGGCCGGCCGAAAGGTAGAGCTCTTCGTCGGCGACAGCGGCGGCGTTCCGGCGCAGTCGCGCACCAAGCTCCAGGAGCTGGTCGAGCGCGACAAGATCCAGATCATGATCGGACCGCTCGACACTGCCTCGGCGCTCGCGTCGGACGACTACATCCGCAGCGCGCAGTTGCTCACGCTGTCGGTCGCGGCCGCCGAGGACATGACGCAGAGGAAGCCCAATCCCTGGTTCACCCGCGGAACGTCCACTTCGTCGCAGAGCGCGCAGCCGCTTGCCGACTACTGCTACAAGACGCTCAAGTACCGGCGCATGGTGACGATCGCCGATGACATCGCCTACGGGCACGAGATGTGCGCCGGCTTTCAGCGCGTGTTCGAGGATGCGGGCGGCAAAATCGTGCAGAAGCTGTTTTCCCCACTCACCGTTCCCGACTACGGGACCTATATCGCCCAGCTCAAGACCAACGTTGACGGCATCTTCCTCGGTTTCGCGGGCTCGAACGGCTTCCGCTTCTTCAGGCAGTTCAACGCGTACGGCCTTCGAGGCAAGATCGCGGTCGTCGGCGGCATGACCGCCTTCGACGAGGCGGTGCTGCGCAACATGGGTGACGAGGCCCTCGGCATCGTCACCTCCTGCTGGTACTCGGCGGAGATCGAGAATGCGATCAACAAGCGTTTCGCCGCGAACTTCCGCGTCGACTGGGGCTACGACCCGGGCTTCTATGCCGCCGCGACGTATGTCGAAGCCGCGGTGCTCGAAGCGACGCTGCAGGCCCTGAAAGGCAACATCGAGGACAAGCAGGCGTTCATGAAGACCGTGCGCGCCATCAAGGTCGACACCGCGCGGGGACCGGTATCCTTCGACCGCTACGGCAACGTGGTCGGGAGCGTGTACATCCGCAAGGTCGAGCGCAAGGACGGGCGCCTCGTGAACCGCGTCATCCACACCTACCCGAACGTGAGCCAGTTCTGGACCTACAAACCGGAGGAGTTCCTGAAGAATCCGGTGTACTCGCGCGATTGGCCACCCGCGAAGAATCTCGAGTCGTAAGCAAGGGAGGAACACGGGGCCGGGACAACCGGCCCCGTTTTTTGTGCAGTACTGGATCATTCAGACCCTGAACAGCCTCGCTCTAGGCGGGCTGCTGTTTCTTCTCGCCGCGGGCTTCTCGCTCATCTTCGGGTTGATGCGCATCGCGAATCTGACCCACGGCTCTCTGTACATGCTCGGGGCGTACGTCGGGATCTCAGTCCTGAAATACGTCCCCAATCTCTGGTTTGCGGCGATCATCGGCGGGGTCATCATCGCGGTGTTCGGAGGATTGGTCGAGCGCCTGATTCTGCGCCCTCTGTCGGGCAACGCGCTGGGTCAGGTGCTCGTCACCCTGGGGATTTCGTTCATCATTGCGGACTTGTGCCTCATGGTTTGGGGTGGCGACCCGATTCCCATTCCGACGCCGCGCGCGTTGCAGCAGCCCGTTTTCGTCGGGGGCGTGGCGTTCCCGACGTATCGGCTGGTCGTGCTCGCCATCGCGGTCGTAACTGCGCTCGCCTTGTATCTGCTGATGGACCGGACCCGAATCGGTGCAATGATCCGCGCGGGCGTCGACGACATGCAGATGGCGCGCGCGGTCGGCATCCCGGTGTCGCGGCTCTTCACGGCCGTGTTTTGCCTGGGTGCTGCGCTCGCCGGGGCGGGCGGCATCATAGGCGGGCCGATCATGTCCGCCTATCCGGGTCTGGACGCGGACATGCTGCCGCTCGCTCTGATCGTCGTGATGCTGGGCGGGGTCGGCAGCCTGCTCGGCGCCTTTGTCGGAAGCTTCTTGATCGGCGCCGTCTACACCTTCGGCACGGCACTCCTCCCGGATCTCGCCTACGTGATCCTGTTCCTGCCGATGATCGTCGTGATCGCCTTCCGGCCGCGCGGGCTGTTTGGCCGTCAGAGCGTATGAAGCGGGCA
>DATHHZ010000585.1:0-8226 GCA_035316965.1 Burkholderiales bacterium
CGAGCAGCCGCGCCGATTCGATCATGTTGCGGGCCTCTGCGATGCGCTCCTGCGTCACCGTGCGCTCGGCGACCGGTTTGCCGAAAGTAACCCGCACGAGACTGCGTTTGCACATCAATTCGAGCGCGCGCTCGGCGACGCCGACCAGGCGCATGCAGTGGTGGATGCGCCCGGGGCCGAGACGCCCTTGCGCGATCTCGAAGCCTCGGCCTTCTCCGAGGAGAACATTGGAGGCCGGCACGCGCACGTTCTCCAGGGCGATGTCCATGTGGCCGTGGGGTGCGTCGTCGTAGCCGAAGAGGCTCAAGGGGCGGAGGATTTTCACGCCGGTCGCCTCGCGCGGCACGAGGACCATCGACTGCTGCGCATACTTGGCTGCGCCCGGATCGGTCTTGCCCATCACGATGAACAGCTCGCAGCGCGGGTCGCCTGCACCCGATGACCACCATTTGCGCCCGTTGACGACGTAGTCGTTACCTTTCCGCTCGATGCGGCATTGAATGTTGGCCGCATCGGAGGAGGCCACGTCCGGCTCGGTCATGAGGAATGCCGAGCGGATTTCCCCACGGAGCAGGGGATCGAGCCATTCCCTTTTCTGCTCCTCGGAGCCGTAGCGCTCCAGCGTCTCCATGTTGCCGGTGTCGGGCGCGGAGCAGTTGAACACCTCCGGCGCCCAGTGCACGCGCCCCATGATTTCGCAAAGCGGCGCGTATTCGAGGTTGGCGAGGCCTTCGGGCGCCCGCGGCGAGCGCGGCAGGAAGAGATTCCAGAGTCCCTCGGCGCGCGCCTTCGGCTTCAGCCCATCGATGAGTTTCGTGGGCACCCAGGGATTGCCCTTCGCCCGGTTCACTTCGACCTCGTCATGGAAGCGGCGCTCGTTCGGATAGACGTGCTCGTCCATGAAGCGCGCAAGCTTCCCCTGCAGCGCTTTCACCTTTTCGGAATAGGCAAAATCCATCGGGCCCTCGTCCTAGGCATTCCGCATCGCCTTCTCTGCGTACCGCCAGCCCAGCTCCGCGAGCGGGCGGGCGCGCTTTCCCGCGTCGAGCGCCTGGGCGCTGGCCGCGGTGCCTTCCAGCGCGCGCTTCATCACGCCCTGCAGGATCGCGGCGATCCGGAACAGGTTGTACGCGAGATAGAAATTCCAGTGCTCTATCCCCTCGCGCCCGGTGCGCTCGCAGTATGACGCAATGTATTGCGGCTCGCTCGGAATGCCGAGCGACGCGAGGTCGAGTCCCGCGATGCCGCGAAACTGCCCAGGCGGAATATGCCAGCTCATGCAGTGATAGGAAAAGTCCGCTAGCGGATCGCCGAGCGTGGAAAGCTCCCAGTCGAGGATGGCGAGAATTCTCGGCTCGCGCGGATGGAAAATCAGGTTGTCCATGCGGTAGTCGCCGTGCACCACCGTCGTTTCGTCCCCCACCGGAATGTTTTCCGGCAGCCACGCGATCAGAGCGTCCATGGGCTCGATTCGTCCGGTCTCCGAAGCCCGGTACTGCCTGCTCCAGCGACCGATCTGCCGCGCGAAATAGTTGCCCGGTTTTCCGTAGTCCGACAGCCCGGCAGCCGCGTAATCGACCCGGTGCAGCGCCGCGATCACGCGGTTCATCTCGTCGTAGATCGCGGCGCGCTCGGGCGGCGTCATGTCCGGAAGCGACTGGTCCCAGAGGACGCGGCCCTCGACGTACTCCATGACGTAGAACGCGCGCCCGATGACGCTCTCGTCCTCGCACAGGCAATGTGTGCGCGGAACGGGAATGCCCGCTTGCCCGAGCGCCGTGATCACGCGGAACTCGCGCTCCACTGCGTGCGCCGAGGGCAGGAGCTTCGCCGCCGGACCGGGCTTGGCGCGGAGCACGTAGTGTTTTCCCGCAGCGTCGATCAGATACGTCGGGTTCGACTGGCCGCCTTTGAACTGCCGCACGGTGAGCGGTCCGGAAAAACCGCGGTTGCGGAGATAGCCCTCCAACGCCCCCACGTCGAAACGCTGGTGCTCCGGGACCGGTATCGTGCCGGTGAACTGCTCGCTCAAGCGAAGCGTCCTTTCCCGATGACGACCCTGTCACCCAGACGCCACTGTGAGCGGGTGCTCACCTCTCGTTGGTAGAGGTCGGGAAACATTCTAATATACACAATTAATCATACGCTTACACATAAAATCCCCGACCGCGAGCTGCTCGAACTAGGTCTGGCCCGCTTCCTGCTCTAGGTAGGGTAAGGAAACGAACTGTCAATCGGCAAATAGGAGCAAGGCCCATGGAAGCCTCGATCGTTGCACTTCAGACCCTGTGTTTTGCAGGTCTTGCTCTGGGTACTGCCCTGTCTATGTACCAGCTGATGCAACGCGACAAGCTTACCGACCATTTCCGCTACGCCGTCGCCAACGATTTCGACACCGGCTACCGCCGCCTCGTGCGCAACCGCCGCTAAGAACCGATCTCCTCCGTAGCACCTTTCGGCGTACCCGCGTCTCGCGGCTACGCCGATTTTTTTTGAGAACCCCCCGAGTCAGTAAATCGGCTTTTCCCTGAAGTACTGAAAGCGGTCGATCGAGCGCACCCTCAACTCGCGAACGTCCGCACCCTGCAGGATCTTGAGCGGAACTTCGACCCCGGCCGCGCCCAGGCCCCATACCCTGCGGTAGAGCTCCTCGTGGCTCTTGACCGCGTCCGCGCCGACGCCTACGACGATATCTCCATTCCTGACCCCGGCCTTGTCCGCAGGGCCGTCCGGCGAGACCCGTGTGACGAGAAGATGCCCGTGCAGCTGCTCGGTCGCGAGACCCAGCCATGGACGCGCAGGCCCGCTCCTGCGTCCTTTCTCGATGAGGTCCGCGAGGATCGGTTTAAGCAGGTCAATCGGCACGAACATGTTTCCCGGGACCTCCGATCCACTCTCTTGCGTTTCGCGCACGTAAAGCGAGCCGATGCCGACAAGTTTCCCCTCGCGGCTCACCAGCGCCGCGCCTGCCCACTGCAAGGTCGGCGGCGCCGTGAAGATCGCGGTCTCGAGCAGATATTCCCAGCTTGCCGCGAACTTGCGCTTGGAGACGACGTAGGCAAGACTCGCGGCCTCGCGTCCGCCCGCCGGCAGGACCATGACCGGCTCGCGCGTGGCGAGATCGGCCGCCTGCCCCATGGGCATGGGCTTCAGCCCCAGCGGCCCGCCCGAGCGCAGCAACCCGAGGCCGCTCGCATGGTCGTAACCGATCAACGTGGCGGGAACGGTCCTCTCGTCTCGCGTGGTGATCTCGATCGAATCGGCCTCGATCACGACATAGCCGATCGTGACGATGTGCCCGCGCTCGTCGATCACGACGCCGGTCCCCTCGCGGCTCGCGCCGAGAGTCGTATTGCTGCGGGCGTTGGGAATGGCCTTCATCCTGACCCGCACCACGGCGGCGAGCATCTCCTCCGCTTCTCTTTCGAGCTCCCCCTGGGTCTGTTGGGATTTCTGGGCGTGCGGTCTTTCCTTCGGCTCCTGAGCAACCGCGCCCCCCAGTCCCAGCAGGAAGGCCGTCAACGCGGGAAGGATGCGTCCTGTAGTCATTGTGCTGCCCCTCGAGCTTGCTTTATCAAATTGTCATACTAAACGGCGTTGATTTCCACTGTGGTAACACCCAACTCTCCTCCGGCTCCAGCGGCGCCCGGCCCGCCCGGTTATCATTTCCCCATGAGCGCCTCGCGCAGCATGAGCCTGTTCCTCAATCTCGGGCACACCCTCGATCATCTCCTCATGCTCATTTTCCCCACCGTGGTGCTCGCGATGGGTGCCGAATTTGGCCGCGGCTACGCGGATCTCCTGCCGCTTTCGCTCGGCGGCTTCATCGCTTTTGGCGCTTTTTCGATCCCGGCAGGGTGGCTCGCCGACCACTGGAGCCGGCAAGGCATGATGGTGGTGTTCTTCTTCGGCATCGGCACCGCGAGCATCCTCACAGGCTTCGCCACCGGGCCGTTGTACATCGCCCTGGGTCTCACGCTCGTCGGCGTGTTCGCCGCGATCTACCACCCGGTTGGCATCGCGATGCTGGTCGCGAATCGGGAGAACGTGGGCAGGGTCCTTGGAGTGAACGGGGTCTTCGGCAACGTCGGCGTCGCATTCTCCGCGCTGATCGCGGGCGCCCTCGCCGACACCGTCGGCTGGCGGGCGGCCTTCATCGTTCCGGGCGCGATCGCTCTCGGCGTGGGCGCGGCATTCGTGCTGTTCGCACGCGAAGCGCAAGGTGGAACACCGGCGCGCCGGAGCGGGTTCTACAAGGCCTCGCGCGCAGACCTCGCCCGCGTGTTCGCGGTCCTCACCGTCGCCACCGCCTGCGGCGGCGTGATCTTCAACGCCACGACCATTTCCATGCCCAAGGTGTTCGACGAGCGCCTCTCGGCCCTGACCCACTCGACCTTCGGCATCGGTCTGCTCGTGTGCGGCGTCTATCTGATCGCCGCGGTGGCGCAGCTCTGCGTCGGCTGGTGGCTCGACCGCCGCTCGCTCAAATCGGTGTTTGTCCCGGTGGTCGCGCTGCAGGTACCGCTGCTTGCTCTCGCCGGCACGACCGAGAGCTACCTGATGCTTGCGACCGCCGTAGCGATGATGTTCTTCGTGTTCGGGCAGATCCCGATCAACGACGCCATGATCGCGCGCTACACCGCAGAAGAATGGCGCGCGCGCGCCTATGCGGTGCGCTACGTGGTCTCGTTCGGGGCGAGCGCGCTCGCCGTGCCGCTCGTCGCCTGGGTTTACAAATCGAGCGGAGACTTCAAGCTCCTGTACTACGCGCTGGGAGCGCTGGCGTTCGTCACTTTTACGGCAGCATTGCTGTTCCCCGCCGAGGAAGAGAAAGCGGCCGCAAAAGAAATGGCGGCCTAGCCCGCCAACTACGAGGAGGGATCGATCATGAAATCGCTGCGCGTCGTGGCCCTATGTGCGCCGTTGCTGACGGGCGCGGCAGGCGCCCAGACGATCGGCATCGTCACCACCCCGGCCGGGTCCTTCTCCAACTCCGCGGGGCAGGCGATCGCCAAAGTGCTCGTCGAGAGGGCGAAGCTCCGGGCCATCGTCCAGGCACAGGCAAGCACGGGGTTCGAGGAAGTGGAAAGCGGCTCGGCGGATTTCAACGTGTCGAACTCGTTCGACGCGACGTTCTATTCGACCGGCACCGGCGAATACGAGGGCCGGGGCAGACAAGCGGCGATGCGTTACGTCGGCTCGCTCATTCCGTACCGGGTCGCCATGCACGTGCGCGCCGACTCCAGGATCAATTCGATCACCGATCTCAAAGGCAAGCGCGTCTCCAGCGAGTTCAACGCGCAGAAGACGATCGCACGGATCATCGAGGCGCACCTCGCGAACATGGGGCTCGGCTACGGCGACGTGGTGAAGATCCCGGCGCCGAACGTGGTTCGGCAGGCGGAGGATTTCATGAGCGGCAAAGTCGACGTGCTGTTCTTCGCCCTGGGCTCGGCGGCCATCAAGCAGGCAAACGCGAGCGTCGGAGGACTGCGCGTCCTCGAAGTCGGAACTTCGCCGGACGCGATAAAGCGCACGCAGGCGCTGCTGCCGGGTGCCTACGTGGTGCAGGTCGCGCCGAATCCCGCACTCGATGGAATCACCAAGCCGACCAACCTGATCGCGTTCGACATGGTGCTGATCACCAACGCCACAGTGTCCGATGACGTCGTCTACAAGGTGACGAAGACCCTGCACGACGACAAGGAGGACCTCGTCGCGACCTTTCCCCCTTTCGCGCTCTTTCAGCCGCAGAACATGGCGAAAGTACTGGAAGGCGTGCCGCTGCACCCCGGTGCAATGAAGTACTACAGGGAAATCGGCCTCATCAAGTGACGTGCATGCGCCGCTTCGCGGCGCTTTTGCACGTCATCCCCGCGAAAGCGGGGATCCAGAGCGTTTCCTCCTGATCATCAGGCCTGGGTTCCCGCTTCCGCGGGAACGACCACACCGCACTAATTCACATCCAGGACCGGTAAAATCAGCTGCGACGGATGGGCGGCGTCGTGGTGAATCGTGTCGCTGCCGATCTTGTCGGGCCGATAGACGTGGAAGAAGAGGCCATCCGTGATCGGTGAATCTCCGCAGGCGATCTCGACGCGGATGCGGCTGCCTTTCTGGAAGCGCCAGGCGATCGCCATCAGCGGAATCTCGAGCTCGTAGACCTTGCCGGGGGTGAGCGGCTTGGGGCTCGCATGCGTGTAATGCGGGATGTCCTCGGTACTGCGGGAGGAATCGCGGTCCATCGCGTACGAGGCTCGCAGCCAGCCTTTCGTGACGATCGCGTAGCGCGGCTGCCCTCCCTTCGCGCGCTCCTCGGGCGCCTGGTGAAACTGCTCGGAGACCTTGACGTGGAAATCCATGTCGTTGCGCGTGGAGGAGGCGTGCAGGATCGCCTTGCCGTGGCCGGCTATTTCCATGTCTGCATCGAGCGGCGTGCTCGTGAAGGTCAACACCGCCGCCGCGGGGTCTGGCCCCTGCGGACCGACCGCGACCACTCCCAGCACCCAACGCGCGTGCGGATAGGTGTAAGTCGTGCTCCCGCCGTCCGCCGCGGGGGGCGCGCCCTGCAAGGAGCCGTCGTTGAGCGAAGTGACGCTTCCCGTCGGCCCTTTGCAGAGATAGAACTTCGCTTTTCGCGTGCCCGCCGGGGGCCAGGAATCGAAGGAGCGCGCGACGCCCGTGTTTTTCACGACGTATTCGACGCTGGGACGCTGGTCGTAGCTCGTCTTCGCGCCCTTCAAGTGCTTGTCGTAGAAGGGCAGCAGGTGCTTCCTGTGGAAATCGACGTTGTTGAAGTCCATCTGCGAAGTGACCGCAGTCGCCGTGCCGGTGATGAAGAGCTTCTTTGGTCCCGACGCCTTGTGGTAGCCGAGGATATTCCCGGCCAGATGCAGCTCCATCTTGGCCCACACGCCGATGGAAAACACCGGCACCTTGATCCTCTCCAGGTTCTCCGCGGCGGCGCGCTCCTTCCAATACTCGTCGTAATTCGGATGGTGCTGCACGTCGAGGTAGAAGTCCTTCTCCAGGATGCGCGGGTGGTCGCCGTTCGCAGGGTACAGGTTCGGCACGCGCACGCTCGCGTTGAACCAGTACAAGGGGAAGTTGCTCTCGATCCCGCCGCGGAACGCGAGGTAGCGGTAGGGGTCGTTCATCCCGTCATAGGGGGCGAGGCACGCCAGGTGCGGCGGGTTTTGTATGCCCATGAACCACTGCGACATGCAGTAATACGACTGCCCGATTCCGGCGACCTTGCCGTTCGACCATTTCTGTCCTGCAATCCATTCGATGACGTCGTAGAGGTCCTGCTGCTCCGCGCGGGAGAGAAACCCGAACTCGCCGCCCGAGATGCCGGTTCCGCGCACGTCGGCGTGCACGTAGGCGTAGCCTTGCTCGACGTACCATTCGATCGGACCGGTCTCGCGCCACAGGAACATCGGCCGCGGCGGCAGCTCGTTGTTGTCGTAGCGGTAGGGCGAAGCCGCGAAGAGCGCGGGAAACGGTCCGCTGCCTTCCGGCCGATAGATGCGCACGCCGATCTTCACGCCGTCCCGCACCGGGACTAGCACGTCTTTTTCCTGGATCATGCTGTCGCCTCCGTTATCGTTTTGCCAAAATACGCCCGTGCCGTCGGCGGCAGGCGGCAATCGCGGTCGGTCGCATCCCCACGCAGTGGGGCCCCTGCTTCCTGCTCATGCCGCCTCTCCTTTCTCCCCGATCACGTATTCCTCCGCCACCAGCCGCACCGCGGGGGCGTTCATCTGCACGAAGTTCTCCTCGTCCTTGCGCATCATCGCGGGAACGGGTCCCCCGAACATCGCACGGATGTCCTCGACCTTCGCGAAGTAGAGCTCCGCAAGGCCGTCGAAGTCCGGAACCGCCGGGTTCTCGGGCAGCGCGAAGCTCGCGATGATGCGCTGCATACTCGTGGTCTCGATCACCTCGCGTTCGAGCCTCGAGTGCTGGTTCAGCCAGTAATCCTTGAACTGCGCGTGAGTCAAGTCGCGGCGCCTGCTGATGGTCCGGATGGTTTTCAGCTGCCCCGATGTCGCGATCGTCCCTGAGGCGTCCTCCTTTTCGGACACGAGATACTCATCGGCGAAGATCTGGGGCGAAGACCTTGGATCGGCGAAGTTCTTCGCGTCCTCGCGCATCGCCGCGGTCCCCGCGCGACCTTGTCGGGCCCGGGGACCGCGGCGAACGGCGGTTCCTTCCCGCCCAGGG
>DATHHZ010000586.1:0-2635 GCA_035316965.1 Burkholderiales bacterium
TCGAGAAACTCGCCGACATCCTCGTCAATTCCGAGCGGCCGGCGATCCTTTTCGGGCAGCAGGTCTGGGCGGCGCGCGGCGACCAGGAGGCGGTGGAGCTGTTGCGCGGACTGGACATCCCGGGCTATTTCAATGGCGCCAGCCGCGGCTTGCTGCCGCCCGGCGATCCGCATCATTTCGATCGCACGCGCTCGCAGGCGTTCGCCAAAGCCGATGTGATCGTGATCGTCGGCACGCCATTCGACTTTCGCATGGGCTACGGCAAGCGGATCTCGGTGCCCACGCTCGTCCAGGTCGACATGGATTACCGGACGATCGGCAAGAACCGCGACGTCACGTTGGGCCTTACCGGCCATCCGGGTGCGATCTGCGCCGCCGTGCTGCAAGCGGCGAGCGGGCGGATCAAGAACGACAAGCGGCAGGCCCGCAAGGCGTGGATGAAGGAGCTCGCAGCGGCCGAGGATGCAGCGACCGAGAAGCTGATGCCGCTGTTCAAGTCGAACAGCACGCCGATCCATCCGTATCGCGTCGCCTACGAGATGAACGAGTTCCTGACGGACGACACGATCTACATCGGCGACGGCGGCGACGTCGTGACGATCTCCGCGCAAGCAGTGCGACCCCGCAAGCCGGGGCATTGGATGGATCCGGGCGCGCTCGGCAGCCTCGGCGTCGGCACGGGTTTCGCGCTCGCCGCGAAGCTCGTCAACCCGCAAAAGGAAGTGCTCTGCTACTACGGCGATGGTTCCTTCGGCATGACGGCGTTCGACATGGAGACCGCGAACCGCTTCGGCGCGCCGTATCTCGCGGTGATCGGCAACAACTCGGCGATGAACCAGATTCGCTACGGCCAGCTCGCCAAGTACGGGCCGGAGCGCGGGAACGTCGGCAACCTGCTCGGCGACGTGCCGTTCGGCAAGTTCGCCGAAATGCTGGGGGGTTACGGCGAGGAGGTGCGCGATCCGGCGCGGATTGCGGCGGCGCTCATCCGCGGCCGCGAGGCGGTGGCGAAAACGCGCAAGTCGGCGGTGATCAACATCTGGGTCGATCCGCGCGAGTACGCGCCCGGAACGAAGAACCAGACGATGTATAAATAGTCTTCGGCCAAAAGTGAAAACTCTACGGGGAAAGTGATGAGTAAGGCGCTGGACGGGGTTCGCATCCTCGATTTCACGCACGTGCAATCGGGACCGACCTGCACGCAACTGCTCGCGTGGCTCGGCGCGGACGTGATCAAGGTGGAGCGCGCAGGCGTCGGCGACATCACGCGCGGACAGCTCCGCGACATTCCCGACGTCGACAGCCTCTATTTCACGATGCTGAACCACAACAAGCGCTCGATCACGATCGACACCAAGAATCCGAAGGGCAAGGAAGTCCTCGAGCGCCTGGTGAAGAAATGCGACGTGCTGGTGGAGAATTTCGCGCCCGGCGCGCTCGATCGCATGGGATTCACGTGGGAGCGCATCCAGGCGCTCAATCCGGCGATGATCGTCGCGTCGGTGAAAGGCTTCGGCCCGGGGCCGTACGAGGATTGCAAGGTGTACGAGAACGTCGCGCAATGCGCGGGCGGCTCGGCATCCACGACCGGCTTCGACGACGGCCCCCCGCTGGTCACCGGCGCGCAGATCGGCGATTCCGGGACGGGCCTCCATCTCGCGCTCGGCATCGTCGCGGCGCTGTATCAGCGCAAGTCGACGGGTCGTGGCCAGCGTGTGCTCGCCGCGATGCAGGACGGCGTGCTGAATCTCTGCCGCGTCAAGCTCCGGGACCAGCAGCGGCTGGCCCGGACTGGCGTGATGGAAGAATATCCGCAATATCCGAACGGCAAATTCGGCGAGGCTGTGCCGCGCGCCGGCAACGCGTCGGGCGGCGGCCAGCCGGGCTGGATCCTCAAATGCAAGGGTTGGGAGACCGATCCCAATGCGTACATCTACTTCATTACGCAAGCGCCGGTGTGGGAGGACATCTGCAAGGTGATCGGCAAGGAGGATTGGATCACCGACCCGCGCTACGCGACGCCGAAGGCGCGCTTGCCGCGGCTCATGGAGATCTTCGGGACCGTCGAGGAATGGACGAAGACCAAGAACAAGTTCGAGGCGATGGACATCCTCAACAAGTACGACATCCCGTGCGGGCCGATCCTGTCGATGAAGGAGATCGCCGAGGAGCCGTCGCTGCGCAAGACCGGGACGGTCGTCGAAGTCGATCATCCGACGCGCGGCAAGTATCTGACCGTCGGCAATCCGATCAAGATGTCGGACAGCCCGACCGACGTGACGCGCTCGCCGCTGCTCGGCGAGCATACCGACGAAGTGCTGAGCGAGTTGGGCTACACGAAGGATCAGGTCAGCGTGCTTCGCACGGACGGAGCGATATGAGGAGCGGCCAAAAGTAAACACCTACTTTTGGCCGGATAAATTAACCGCCGAAGCGCGGGCGGAGCCCATCGATTCGGCGCGGCAAATACAAGGAAAGAAACAAGATGGCGTACGACAAGACCTCGGTCAGAAAGATGCTCGACAAGGCGAAGGCCGAGGGCCGCACATCGCTGACGGCGCCGGAAGGCAAGCTGGTCTGCGACGCGTACGGCATTGCGGTGCCCAAGGAAGTCGTCGCGACTTCGGCGGCGGAC
>DATHHZ010000587.1:0-2333 GCA_035316965.1 Burkholderiales bacterium
GGAGGTCGCCTTCGAGATGAACCGCTGGGCCGAGGGTTTCTTCGGCGAGCGCATCATCGAGGATTGGTGGCGGCAGCTCGACTTCACCACCAAGATCTTCCGCGCCCGCGGCCTGCACCTCGACGACCGCCATGTGCGCGAGAAGGACGGCACCGGTTTCTCGGCTTCGATCGTCGATCTCGCACACTACGTGGTGAACAACCACCAGCGCCTACGCGACTCGGGGGCATCGATCGTCCTCTACCTGCCGAAGATCCAGACCGCCGAGGAGGCAGCGCTGTGGAACGACCTGCTCGCAGCGCTCGAGCAGCATCTCGGGCTACAGCCAGGCACAATCAAGGTCTACGTCCTCGTCGAGCACATCGAGGCGTCCTTCCAGTTGATGGAGATCCGCGCCGCCCTCGGCCGCCACTTCGTCGGCTTCAACACTGGGCGGTGGGACTATATCAACAGTGTCGCCGACGCGATGGTGTGGGACCCGGGATTCATCAACCCTAATATCGACGCCATCGGCATGACCTACGGCTACATGCGCAATTATGAAGACCGCGTGCGCCGGGCCGTGAACACCCCCGATCGGAACGGCCGCCGCGCTCTGTGGCAGGGCGGTATGGAGCCCAACATCCCGGTCGGCTCCGCGGCGGGCGTCGCCGCAAGCATGCACAGGGCGAAGGCAGGCGGCGAGCGCGAGCAACTCGCGGGGGCGAGCGGCAAGTGGGTGGCGCACTGGAAGATGGTGCACATCGTGCGGCCGGTATGGGAAGAGGTCGGCGCGGACAACCAGCTCGAACGCAAGTTCCCGCCACTCACCTACACGCAGGAGGACGCCGACGGGCTGGTGCTGCTCGAGCCGGCGCCGCGCACCGTCCGGGGCGCCCGCGACTTGCTGAGCGTCGCCCTGCAGTACGGCAACGCCTTCGAGCAGGGTTTCCAGGCAGCGGCGCTCAAGCCGGCGGACTTTTTCGGCAACGACGACGTGCTCTATTTAATGGAGGACATGGCGACCGGCGAGATCCGGGTCAGCATCCTCTGGGAATGGCTGCACAAGGGCGCGCAACTCAACGAGGACGACCCGAAGACCGGCGCCAAGGCCGGCGATACGTTCGATTTAGCGCTTTTTGCCCGCCTGCTCGACGAAGAATACGAGAAGCTGCTCGCCGCCCGCGACCGCGATGTCCACGACGATTCGAAGACGACCACGCTGCCCATCGCACGCGAGATCGTCGCTACCTACGTGACCAATCGCGCCAAGCTGCCCTGGTACATCGATCTCCTGAATCTGAACCTGCACAATCACGATCTCGCCAATGCCAGATCCCGCATCCGGTCCTACATCGAGGCCTTCGAGCGAGACGGAACGCGGATCACCGAGAATCTCGATTTTGTTGTCTGAACCAAGGAGTGCCCTTACGAGATTGTTCGAACAGGAAATCAACGAGACCCAAGAGTGGTTCGACAGCCCCCGATTCGCGGGGATCGTTCGCCCGTATACCGCGCGGCAGGTGGTCGAGCAGCGCGGCACCATCCGCCACGACTACACGATAGCGCGTGAGGCGGCCGCAGCGTTTTACGATCGCTTGTGCGAACTTTTCGCGGAGCGCAAGAGCATCACCACCTTTGGCCCGTACTCGCCGGGGCAGGCGGTGGCGATGAAGCGGATGGGGATCGAGGCGATCTACCTCGGCGGCTGGGCGACTTCCGCCAAGGGCGGAACAAGCGAGGACCCGGGACCCGATCTCGCCAGCTATCCGCTCAGCCAGGTGCCCGACGAAGCAGCGACGCTCGTGCGCGCCCTGATCTCGGCGGATCGTAACCAGCAGTATTTGCGTTCGCGGATGACTGAGGCGCAGCGCACCGCAACGAACGCTCGGGATTTTCGGCCATTCATCATCGCCGACGCCGACACCGGCCACGGCGGCGATCCACACGTGCGCAACCTGATCCGCCGCTTCGTCGAAGCCGGCGTTCCGGGCTACCACATCGAGGACCAGCGTCCGGGCACCAAGAAATGCGGCCATCAGGGCGGCAAAGTGCTTGTGGCGCAGGACGAGCAGAACAAGCGACTGAACGCGGCCCGCTTCCAGCTCGACGTCATGGGCGTTCCCGGCCTCATTGTCGCCCGCACCGATGCCGAAGCCGCCAACCTGATCGAAGGTCGCGGCGACGAACGCGATCAACCTTTCCTGGTTGGGGCGACGAACCCCGACGTGCCGGCCTACAAGCCGTGCTTCCTGGCGTTGATTCAGCATTTTCACGAGCTGGGAGTCGCCGAACTCACCGGCCATCTCCTGTACGCCATCCCGGCCGGAGAGCACACCGTCG
The DNA here is from genome assembly GCA_035316965.1 of Burkholderiales bacterium. Classification (GTDB taxonomy): domain Bacteria; phylum Pseudomonadota; class Gammaproteobacteria; order Burkholderiales; family SG8-39; genus VBDM01. The sequence continues at coordinate 2,323 of DATHHZ010000587.1, forward strand.
CGCGGAAATGG
>DATHHZ010000588.1:0-2511 GCA_035316965.1 Burkholderiales bacterium
GCGCGCAGGCCGGGATCCCTATCGCGGGCGGCCATTCCATCGACACGCTCGAACCGATCTATGGTCTCGTGGCGCTCGGTCTCGTGCACCCGAAGAAAGTGAAGAGGAACGACCGCGCGCGCTCGGGCGATGTTCTCATACTCGGCAAACCGCTCGGCGTCGGCATCCTTTCCGCCGCGCTCAAGAAAGGCAAGCTCTCCGCTTCGGGCTACAAGCAGATGGTGGAGATCACCACGCAACTCAATACGCCCGGCATCGCGCTTGCCGACCTGGAAGACGTTCACGCGCTCACCGACGTCACCGGCTTCGGCTTGGCAGGGCATCTCCTCGAAATCTGCCGCGGATCGAAGCTCGGCGCTGAGATCCGCTTCGACGATCTGCCGGTATTGTCCGAGGCGCTCGAATGGGTGAAGGAGGGCACGGCAACCGGGGCGTCGGACCGCAACTGGAAAGGCTACGGGCACGAAGTGCGCATGCCCGCCGGCGCGCCGGACTGGAAGCGCAAGCTCATCAGCGATCCGCAGACGAGCGGGGGGTTGCTCGTGGCTTGCGCTCCTGCAGCGGAAAAACGCGTGATCGAGGAATTTCTCAGGCAAGGTTTTCCCCTCGCTCGCCGCATCGGATCGATGCGGGCGGGCGCGCCGACGCTCGCCGTTACTTAGACGGCGCGATCACCATCGCGGCAAGCCGCCGCCACACGTTTTCCATGAGTATCGGCTGCGCCTCGGCGACCAGGTGCAGGTTGTCCGCCTGAAACATCTCGCGCTCGTTGGGTACGCCTTCCAGCAGGAACGGCACGAGCGGAACGCGCTCGTCGCGAGCGATGTCGCGAAACGCGGCGCGAAACGCGTTGACGTATTGCGCGCCGTAGTTCGGCGGGAGCTGCATGCCGACCAGTATCACGCGCGCGCCCTGGCGCTTCGCCGCCTGGACGATCGCCGCCAGATTGGTTTTCATCTGCGCGATCGGCAGCCCGCGCAAGCCGTCGTTCGCGCCGAGCTCGACGATCACGATCGCGGGCTGGGCCTTGGCGAGCGCGGCGCCGATGCGCGTTGCGCCGCCGGCCGATGTTTCGCCGCTGATGCTCGCGTTGACCACGGTATAATTTGATTTTTGTTGTTTGAGCCGCTCGCCGAGCAAGGCCACCCAGCCGGCGTTCTGCGGGATCCCGTAGGCGGCCGAGAGACTGTCCCCGACTACCAGGATGGTCGGCGCGGCGATTGCCGCTCCGCTGCAAGCGAGCAGGACTGAAAACAGAATCGATCTCATGCCTGATTTTCCCCAAGCTATCGTGCAGGCCGCCGGATTGTCCAAGGTCGTTCCTCTGAACGAAACTTCGGCCAACGGCACGCCGGGCGCGGACGAGTTGGTTATTTTGCAGGACATTTCGCTCGAGGTCATGCCGGGCGAGGCGGTGGCCATCGTCGGGGCCTCGGGCTCCGGCAAATCGACCCTTCTCGGGCTGCTCGCGGGTCTGGATACGCCGAGCTCAGGTCAGGTGCGGCTCGATGGCGCGGATCTCTTCGGTCTGGACGAGGACGGGCGCGCGGCGCTCCGGGCGAGGCTGCTCGGATTCGTATTCCAGTCGTTCCAACTGCTCCCGGCGCTGAACGCCCTGGAGAACGTGATGCTGCCCCTCGAGCTCGCGGGCGAAGCGGCCGCAGCGAACCGGGCCGCGAGAATGCTCGAGCGCGTGGGTCTCGCCGAGCGGCTGCGGCATTACCCGAAGACGCTCTCGGGAGGCGAGCAGCAGCGCGTGGCGCTCGCTCGCGCCTTCGTCACCCAGCCGAAGCTTCTCCTGGCCGACGAGCCCACCGGGAATCTGGACGCCGCGACCGGTGCCGGCGTGATCGACCTCATGTTCGAGTTGAACGCCGAGCGCGGCACGACGCTCGTGCTGGTGACACACGACGAGGCGATCGCCGGCCGCTGCCGCCGGAAGATCCGGCTCGTCGCCGGCCGGATCGACTGCGAGGGCTGAAGCGATGCTGCGTCTCGCCCTCCGCATGCTCCTGCGCGACTGGCGCGCCGGGGAGCTGCGCGTGCTCGCGCTCGGACTCGTGCTCGCCGTCGGCGGCGTGGCGAGCGTCGCCTTCTTCGCCGATCGCGTGCGGCAGGCGCTCACCCGCGAAGCGCACCAGGTGCTCGGCGCCGACGTGCTGATGACGGCCGACCACGCCTGGACCCCGGAGTTTCGCGACGAGATCGTTCGGCGGAGGCTTCAACGCGCCGAGAGCATGAATTTCGTCAGCATGGTGCGCGCGGGCAACGAGACGCTCCTCGCGGCGGTGAAGGCCGTGACGCCGGGCTACCCCTTGCGCGGCAAGCTGCGCATCGCCCCCGGCCTGAATGCACCCGACGCGGACACCGATGCGGTTCCACCGCAGGGCACGGTGTGGCTGGACGAACGCATGATGGCGGAGCTCAAGGTCCGCCCGGGCGGCGTGATCGAGCTCGGACGAGCGCGCTTTCGCGTCGGCGCCGTGCTGACACTCGAGCCCGATCGCGGTG
>DATHHZ010000589.1:0-2110 GCA_035316965.1 Burkholderiales bacterium
GGGCGACGCCCTTGAAATCGTCGTGGCCGTCGGCGGAGGTTAGTGCGATGAACGCCCCGACGCGGCTTGCCGAGCAGATTGCCGATCCACTCCTCATCGCCGGGCGAGCTTATCGTTCGCGCCTGCTGATCGGAACTGGCAAGTACAAGGACTTCGATGAGACGCGACGCGCCGTGGAAGCGAGCGGCGCCGAGATCGTCACCGTCGCGATCCGCCGCACCAACATCGGCCAGAACGCGAACGAGCCTTCGTTGCTCGAAGCCTTGCCGCCCAGCCGATACACCATTCTGCCGAACACCGCCGGCTGCTACAGCTCGGAGGACGCGGTACGCACGCTGCGCCTCGCGCGCGAGTTGCTCGACGGTCATGACCTCGTCAAGCTCGAAGTGCTCGGCGACCCGAACACGCTCTATCCGAACATCGTCGAGACGCTGAAAGCCGCCGAAACGCTGGTGCGCGAAGGCTTCAAGGTGATGGTGTATACCAACGATGATCCCATCGTCGCCAAGCGACTCGAGGATATCGGCTGCGTCGCGATCATGCCGCTCGCCTCGCTGATCGGCTCCGGCATGGGCATTCTCAATCCCTGGAACCTGGAGCTCATCATCGGCAGCGCCAAGGTGCCGGTGGTGGTCGACGCCGGCGTCGGCACGGCCTCCGACGCGGCCATCGCCATGGAGCTCGGCTGCGATGCCGTGCTTATGAACACGGCGGTCGCGAAGGCGCAGAACCCGGTGCTGATGGCGCAGGCGATGAAAAAAGCCGTCGAAGCCGGCCGCGAAGCGTTCCTTGCCGGCCGCATGCCGAAGAAGCTCTATTCTGCCAGCCCCAGCTCGCCGGCTTCGGGCCTGATTTCGCCGAAGGCCGCGTAGCTAAATATTTCTTGCAAGAACACCGGCGCCAGATTCGAAGTTTCGTCTTGCGCCAGGGGCGCGTTTCGAAAGCCCAGCGCCGCGCCTACTCCGACCTTCTGCCCCTCTATGGCGTTCCCTTTTTACCCTCCGCTCTGGACTTTGACCGCCTGTTTGGCCGCGCGGCGCCCAAGATCCTCGAAATCGGTTTCGGCATGGGCGAGACCACCGCGACGATCGCGCAGGAACACCCCGAGAACGACTATCTCGGGATCGAAGTCCATACCCCCGGCGTGGGGAGTCTCCTGAAACGCATCGCCGATCTGCATCTCGAGAACGTGCGCATCATCCAGCACGACGCGGTCGAGGTGGTCGAGCACATGATCGCTCCGGCCGCGCTGGCCGGCGTGCACGTATTCTTTCCTGACCCCTGGCCGAAGAAGCGCCATCACAAGCGGCGCCTCATCCAGCCGGCGTTCGTCGCGCTGCTCGCCTCGAGGATGAAGCCCGGCGCCCGCGTGCATACCTGCACCGATTGGGAGGAATACGCCCGGCAGATGCTCGAGGTGCTCTGCGCCGAGCCGGAGCTTCGGAACACGGCGTCCGCTTACGCCAACCGACCGAAGGCTCGGCCGGAAACCAAATTCGAGCGCCGCGGCCTCGACCTCGGCCACCGCGTCTGGGATCTGGTTTTCGAAAAAATCTGACCACCCCGCCCGCTTGCGCGGGCACCCCTCCTCATGTGAGGAGGGGAAAGAACCTGAGGGCTCCGCGGCAGCCGGCGAGCATCTTTGTCCCCTCCTTTCTTAAGGAGGGGTGGCGCGAAGCGCCGGGGTGGTGAGCGGTCACGCTTTCCTCGCATCCGGCAGGAACAGCTGCAGCAGATCGTTGAGAAAGCGCTGCCCCAAATCCGTCGGCCGGATGCGCTCGTGGTCGCGGGCGATCAACCCGCGCGTCTCGGCTTCCCGCAGCGGCTTTTCTGCGACGGCGATCTGCAAGCCCGTGCGCTCGATGAACGAAGCGACCGGAAAGCCGCCGGTCAGGCGCAACGCGTTCATCATGAACTCGAACACGAGATCGCCGCGCCCGACCTCGTGGCTCTCCTGCACCGGACGGCCCTCGGCCGCGCGCTGCAGGTACTCCTTGGGCTGCTTGTAGCGCACGGTCCGCGTGATGCGATCGGGAAAACTCACCTTGCCGTGGGCGCCCGCGCCGATGCCGAGGTAATCGCCGAAACGCCAGTAGTTCAGATTGTGGCG
>DATHHZ010000590.1:0-20117 GCA_035316965.1 Burkholderiales bacterium
GCTGCAGGAGGGTGTCGGGCATCGGGGGTCTTGGAAAAAACGGATTATCCGGGACAGTGCTCCTGAATGCCATAGCGTGGGATAGACTTCGAGCATGGTTTCCACTACGCGCTCAGATCTCGCCGACGCAGGCGAATCCGATGCCATGTATTCCGGGTTGGCGGACGAGGAGCGTCGCGCGCTCGCGCGCGCACGCGAATTCGCGGCGAACCTCTACGGCGAAAAGCTGCTCGGTACGGGCGAATCCGCTTACGAGCACGCTCTGGGAGTCGCTCGCAACGTCGCCGAGCTCAGGCTCGACGCCGACGCGCGGGCAGCGGGGCTTCTTTTCGCCGCACCGGCATATCTCCCCGAAGCCGAGGAAAAACTGAAGGAATCTTTCGGCGCGGCGATTGCCTCGCTCGTCGCCGGCATCAGCCGGCTCAACCAGCTGCGGGTCGTCATGAAGACGGCGGCCGTGGGCAAGGATTCCGGGCCGCAGGCCGAGGTGCTGCGCAAAATGCTGCTCGCCATGGTGGAGGACGTCCGCGTGGTGCTGCTGCGCCTTGCGAGCCGCACCCAGACGCTGCGCTGGCTCGCGCGCGCCCCGGGTGCCGAGCGAGCGCAGCTTGCGCGCGAGACGCTCGACATCTACGCGCCGCTCGCCAACCGGCTCGGCGTTTGGCAACTCAAGTGGGAGCTGGAAGACCTGTCGTTCCGCTACCTCGAGCCCGAGCTCTACAAGCGCATCGCCGGCATGCTCGAGGATAGCCGCAGCGAGCGCGAGCGCTTCGTCGAGCAGGCGATCGCCGAGCTCGCCGACGAGCTCGCCCGCGCCGGAATCCGGGCCGAGATCACCGGCCGGCCGAAACACCTCTACAGCATCTACAGCAAGATGCGGGCAAAGTCGCTCGATTTCTCGCAAATTCATGACGTGAGCGGCCTGCGCGTGCTGGTGGACGAGGCGAAGGACTGCTACACGGTACTCGGCGTCGTGCACAATCTGTGGGCGCCGATTCCCAGGGAATTCGACGACTATATCTCCCGGCCGAAAGCGAACCTCTACCGTTCGCTGCACACGGCGGCGATCGGTCCGGAGGGGAAGGCGCTGGAGGTGCAGATCCGCACCCGCGAGATGCACCGCGACGCGGAGCTGGGCGTCGCCGCGCACTGGCGCTACAAGGAAAAGGCAAAGCGCGCAACCGGCAAAGGCGATCCCTTCGACGAGAAAATCGCCTGGCTGCGGCAGATGCTCGCGTGGCGCGACGAGATCGTCGACGCCTCGGACTGGATCGAGCAGTCCAAGCACGCCGTGCTCGACGACACCGTCTACGTGCTCACGCCTCAAGGGCGGGTCATCGACTTGCCGCAAGGGGCGACGCCCGTGGATTTTGCATACGCGCTGCACTCGGACATCGGCCACCGCTGCCGCGGCGCCAAGGTGAACGGGGCCATCGTCCCGCTCGATTATCGGTTGAAGAACGCGGAAACGGTCAAGATCATCACCGCCAAAACCGGAGGCCCGAGCCGCGACTGGCTCAATCCCGCGCTCGGCACCATCAAGAGCTCGCGCGCGCGCAACAAGGTGCGCCAGTGGTTCAACAGCCGCGAGATCGCGAGCGTCGTCGCCGCCGGCCGCGCCGCGGTGGAGCGCGAGCTGCAGCGCGAGGGCGGGCGCGCCGCGAGCCTTGAGGAACTGGCAAAGCGCCTCGGCTTCGGCGAGCCCGACGAGCTTTTCGCCGCGGTCGGGCGCGAGGAAGTCGGCTCGCGGCGGCTGCAGACCGCGCTGCGCGGCGGGACGGAACGGACGCCCTCGCCGGAAATTCCGCCGCACCGTGCTCGGGCCGGACAATCGAGCAGCGGGATTCTCGTCGTGGGCGTCGAGCGCCTGCTCACCCAGCTCGCGCGCTGCTGCAAGCCCGCGCCGCCCGACCGGATTTCGGGATTCGTCACCAAGGGACGCGGCGTCTCGGTGCACCGCCGCGACTGCACGAGCCTCGCGCGCCTCGTCGAGCGCTTTCCCGAGCGCATCATCGGCGCCGATTGGGGCAAGCGCGGTGCTCAGGCGTACCCAGTGGACATCGTCGTCCGCGGGAACGACCGCCAAGGGCTGCTGCGCGACGTGACCGAAACGCTGGTACGGGAGAAGACCAACGTGATCGCGGCGAAGACGCAGACCCGCAACGACATCGCATCCATGTACTTCACCGTCGAAGTCGAAGACATCGACCAGTTGCAGCGCGCCCTGTCCGCGATCGAGGACGTGCGCGGTGTTCTCGCGGCCGCGCGGCGCTGACCAAACCCGGCCCAGAAATTGCTCCGCTTTCCCTTCCGCAACCCGGACGGAGGGAACGTGAAAATCCTGCCCAAGGAGGAATTCAGGGATTTGGCCGCAAAAAACGGCTGGTCCGAGGCTTTCGCGGAAGGCTACCTCGATGGCACCGCGGCACGCAGATACGGTACGCAAACTCCAAACTATCCCCTGGGCGACCTGGACGAGTATCGCCAGGGATTTCTGGCCGGCTACTCCTTAACAAGGATGAAAAGATGCTGAGGCACCATCTGGCTCAGCGTCACTGGCACAGTGCTTGCTCAAAGGGTGGGTATCACTTCGGGAACCGCTTATGGGAACAGTGACGGAGTTCAAGGCCCTCGGGAATGAAGGTCCTTCGGCCGCATATACCAACGGAGTCGCCGACGGGCAGTCGGCCCGCGCTGGAGGCAGCGCGCTGACTCTCTATCTTCAGGTGGGAATCGACGATTACGCCAGGGGCTTCCGCGCGGGGTTTTTTGGTCAGGTGAACCACGCCGGGACCGCGGACAAGCGATAGCTCGTTCGCAACGCGGGTTGGCCATAGAGGAAGATTCAACGAACGCAGGGTGTGCGGGATCCGACACCTTTTGACGCCCGGTCAACATGAACGAAAAGCCCACGCACGAAGCCTGGGCTTTTTTGCTTGGTGAGTATGTCTCGGCTCAATGCATGGGCAACAGCCGGTGCGCCGCGCCGTCGAGGATCCGCGCCGTCCCGCGCATCGCACGCGCCGCAGCTTGACAGATCTTCGCAAGTGCGTGCTTGACGGAGCCCCAGGCCTCGATGCCAAGGTCGAACAATGCCTCGAGCCGCTCCGCGGCCTCGAAGCTTGCCGCGTAGCGACGCCGCACGTTGGGCGGCAGAGAAGCAAGGGCATCCTTCCAGAACAATGTAGTCATGGTCTTCCTTTTGGTTGGAAATTGTGGTCTGTCGCGCGGCGCGGCGTCCGTGCGGCGGACCTTGCTGGCGGGCACGGCGGCGCCACCCGCGATCATCTCTTTCAGTTGGCGCCCGGCTGCGGCCAACAGGCGGGCGATGGCCTTCGCCTGTGCGCGTCTCGCAGCCCGTTCGATCGCCCGCATTTCCGCCGGCGTCGGAAAACGAAGATATTCCCCCTTGGCACTCTCCCGTGACATTGGTTCTGTTCGTTAGGCGATGTATGCCGACGTCATAGCGATTTCTGTGCCAAACGTGATTATCCTTGTGAATTCAGGGCAAACGCCATGACGCGCCACTTTGATTCGAAGCCAAACCGTCGTCAAATTGCGACGCGGATTGCTGCGGATTTTGCAATCGACTGATTTCTGGATTGTTCTGGTGTCGCCCATGGGCAACAACGGCGGAAGATGAGTTAGCCCGGCTGGTAGAATGCGCCGCGTATGCCCGCGCTTCCGCTCAATCCGACTGTGATCTTTCAATAGTCAAAGGGTTAGAGTACAAGTGCGCATTCTGCTCAGCAACGACGACGGGTACTTCGCGCCCGGCATCGCGATTCTTGCAGAAGCGCTCTCCGGACTCGCGAGCGTCACCGTGGTCGCACCCGAGCGCGACCGCAGCGGCGCCTCCAACTCGCTCACCCTGGATCGGCCGCTTTCGGTGCGCAAATCCGCGAATGGTTTCCAGTTCGTAAACGGCACGCCGACGGACTGCGTTCACCTCGCCGTGACCGGATTGCTCGAGGAGATGCCCGACATGATCATCTCCGGCATCAATCTGGGCGCGAACATGGGCGATGACACCATCTACTCGGGCACCGTCGCAGCGGCAACCGAAGGCTATCTGCTCGGCATTCCGTCGCTGGCGATCTCGCTCGCGAGCAAGGCCGGAAAGCACTACGACACCGCGGCGCGCGTCACGCTCGAGCTGGTCGAGCGCTTCCAGAAACGGCCTCCGCGCGAGCCCGTATTGCTCAACGTGAACGTGCCCGACGTTGCCTACGAGGCGCTGAAGGGTTTCAAAGTAACGCGGCTCGGCAGACGCCACAAGGCCGAGCCCATGATCAAGACCAAGACTCCCCGCAACGAGACGGTGTACTGGGTGGGCGCCGCGGGGAGCGCGCAGGACGCCGGGCCGGGGACCGATTTTCACGCTGTCGCATCCGACTGCGTGTCGCTCACGCCGCTGCAAATGGACCTTACGCATCGGCAGCAGATTCCCGTGATCAAAACGTGGCTGGCGAAATAGTGCTCCCGAAAACCCGCGGCATCGGGATGACCTCGCAGCGCACGCGCGACCGCATGGTCGCGCGCCTGCGGGAGAAGGGCATACGCGACGAGGCGGTGCTCGCCGCGATGGCCGCCATCCCGCGCCATATTTTCATCGATGAAGCGATCGCCAGCCGCGCCTATGAGGATACCGCCCTGCCGATCGGTTTCGAGCAGACTATCTCGCAGCCCTTCGTGGTGGCGCGCATGATCGAGGCCTTGCGCGGAGAAGCGTCTCTGGGAAACGTTCTCGAAATCGGTACCGGCTGCGGTTATCAGGCGGCATTGCTCGCGCGGCTCGCGAAAGAGGTCTATTCGATCGAGCGCATTGCGGGATTGCTGGAAAAGGCGCGCGGCAACCTGCGCCCTTTGCGTCTGTCGAACCTGAGGTTGGTGCACGCCGACGGCACGCGGGGATTGCCCGAAGCCGCGCCCTTCGACGGCATCATCGTCGCGGCGGCGGCGCCCCGGATTCCCGGAGCGCTTTTGCAGCAGCTTGCGCCGGGTGGCAGAATGATCGTGCCCGTGGGAAGCGGCGATCAGGCGCTTTGCCTCATCGAGAAGACTCCGAGCGGATTGACGGAAAAATGGCTCGACGCCGTGCGTTTTGTGCCTTTGAGAGGAGGCAAGCAGTGAAGCTGGCCAGGATTTTTTTCGCGGTACTCGCGTGCGCGTCTCTGGCCGGATGCGCGGCCTCATATCGGGCACCGGTCGTCGAACGGACCGTCGCGCGCCCCTCCGCCGCAAAGCCCGCGGCGCCGCCCGCGGAGCAAAGGCCCGAGAGCTATACCGTCAAGCGCGGCGATACCCTTTACAGCATCGCGCTCGACAACGGTCTCGATTATCGGGAACTCGCCGCCTGGAACAACATTACCGATCCCGCCGCCTTCAAGGCCGGGCTGGTGCTGCGCATGCGGCCGCCGGGGCAGGCAGTGGCGGCGCAGCCGGAGGGCGGGGCGCAAGCCCAGCCGGAGGCCCGCGTGCAGGTGCAGCCCGTGACCGTACCGGGCTCGGTGGAGGCGCGCTCGCTCGGCGCGGATCCGCGGGCTGCCGTGGAGCCGCGCTCGGGAACGGAGCCGCCCCGGGTCGCCGGCGATCTCAAGACCGGCCCCAAGGCGATGAAGCTGCCCTATTCCGAGGAAAACCTCGCGATGCTGTTGCGGCAGGCCCCCCCGGCGCCGACGCCGGAACCGGTGCCGCCGCAGCCGAGCGCCGAGGATGGGCAAGACACAGTGGCCTGGATCTGGCCGGCCGCGGGCCGTGTTCTCGCGGGATTCTCCGAAGCGACCAACAAGGGCGTGGATATCCTCGGCAAGATCGGCGATCCGGTCTTTGCCTCGGCGTCAGGACGCGTCGTCTATAGCGGTACCGGGCTGCGCGGCTACGGTAAACTCGTGATCATCAAGCACAACCAGACCTATCTGTCTGCCTATGCACACAATAGCAACCTGCTGGTGAAGGAAGGACAGAACGTGGTGAGGGGCCAGAAAATCGCCGAAATCGGCAATACCGATTCCTCCCAGGCGAAGCTTCATTTCGAGATCCGGCGTCTCGGCAAGCCGGTCGACCCCCTGAAATTCCTTCCGGACCGGCCGTCGTGAATTCGCGCGCACCAGAGCACGAACTCCAGGCGGATTGGGCCGGGAGCGACCTCGCCACTGCCGTCGAGCCGGCCTCTACCGTCTCCGAGGAGCCCGGGCGCGTGGCGCCCGATGGGGCCGCAGAGGCCCCCTCGCGCAGGGAGCCGGGTGAAGATGCACCGGAAGCCGATGCCCTCAGCGACGCGACCCAGCTCTATCTGCATCAGATCGGTCTCAATCGCTTGTTCACGCCCGCGGAGGAGCTGCATTTTGCCCGGCGTTCCGTCGCCGGGGATTTCTCCGCCCGGCAGAAAATGATCGAGCATAACCTGCGCTTGGTGGTCAACGTCGCCAAGGCTTATCTCAACCGAGGCATGCCGCTTCTGGACCTCGTGGAGGAAGGCAACCTCGGGCTGATGCACGCGCTCGACAAGTTCGATCCCGAGCGTGGCTTTCGGTTTTCCACCTATGCCACCTGGTGGATCCGGCAGAACATCGAGCGCGCCATCATGAACCAGTCGCGCACCATCCGGCTGCCGGTGCACGTGATCAAGGAGTTGAACACCGTGCTTCGCGCGAAGCGCCATTTGGAGGCGCACGCCGAGCGCGAGCCGACCGCGGAGGACATCGCGCACCTCGTCGGCAAGGACGCCGATGAAGTGCGTCGGTTGCTGTCGCGCAGCGAGCACATCGCTTCCCTCGATGCGCCGCTCGATGTCGATCCGCTGCTCTCGATCGGCGAGTCGATCGCCGACGAGAGCAGCGTGGGCCCGGAGCTGCAACTGCATGCGAACGAAATCGAGTCGCTCGTTCGCGAATGGCTCTTGCAGTTGAACGACAAGCAACGCGCCGTGATCGAGCGGCGTTTCGGCTTGAACGGAAGGGAATTGCTCACGCTCCAGCAGCTCGCCTCGCGGCTCATGCTCACGCGCGAGCGCGTGCGCCAGATTCAGCTCGAGGCTCTTGCGCAGCTGCGGTGCATCCTGCGCCGGCGCGGCCTGTCGAAGGACGTGCTTCTCTAGAGCATCAGCGGACGTCGTCCGTGATGGTGTTTGGGGGATTGCGCTTCAAAGCAGTGCCGTCGCCTTCAACGTTGATGGCCTGCGCGAACTCGATGTTCTTCGTGAGCTCCTCCAGGTACAGGTGCTGCCCGCCGAAGTGATCCCGCGCGTACTTGTGGGCTCCGCCGAGATCCGCGTCGAGGCGCCTGCTCGCGCCCTGATAGAAATGCGGGGTCTTCCTCACCAGGTCATCTCCCGATTCGTACAGGACTTCTTCATTTCCGTCGGGAAGACGCTTGCGGGCGATACCGCCGGCGAGGAATTCGGGATAAAGCCGGTCGCGGCATTTTTCCAGGTAGCACCGGTCCGACATCTGCGCGATGATGTCCGCCGAGCCGAGCAGGCTGCCGAGCAGCTTGTAGCCAAGAGACGGCACTTTGATTTCGGCGACCGGGATCTCGTAACCGGTGAAGTGGATCAGCGAAGCGGCGACGTCGGCCACCTCGCCCATTCCGATCTTGGGCAGGTAATCCCTGAGAAAGCGCGCGCCGCGGGAGACGTGGGTCAGCGTCAGCTCGCCTCCGTTCCTGTGCTGCCTGTCGTCGAGCGTTCGTATGTAACCGCAGTCGTGGAACAGGGCTGTGATCACGCCCAGCCGGAACATCGCCGCGTCGAGCGGCCCCAGGCCCATTCGGGCGCGCTCGTAACCGTCGATCAGCCGCGCCATCGCGAGCGTGACCTCGAGCACGTGCTGGATGTCGTGATAAGCGGTATCGCAGGCGTGGTACCCCGGGCGGTCCCCGCGATACATCGTGGTGAGGTCCCGGAAAGCCCGGTCGATCTGCGCAGGCGCCGCCTTGGGATACAACTCGAGGAAAATCCGGTTTACTTCCGAGTTAACGAGCGCCGAGTCGGTGGTGTTCACCCGGCAAGAAACATCGTACTCGTTGCCGCGACGGTTCACTTGCACTTGAATTGCGTCCTCCGACTGGCTTGCCCCTGGAGGGCAAACCGAGGGCATTTTACCGCCCATTCCCGGGAGAAGGGTCCGGAAAACGTGAATTATTTGGCATTCGCATCCACTTTCTCAAGGTCGGACGATTAGGTCTTGAGGGTAAAGGGGTTGAAGTCCGTATCCCTGTCGTAGTAATCCTCCTGTTCGGCGCGCTTCAGCCAGCCGACAACGGTGTATGTCAGCGGCGTAAACGCCACTTCCAATCCGACCTTGGAAACGAACTGCACCAGCATGATCTGCGGCAGCCTGTCATCGGGAATCAGCCCGCTTCCGTAGAACGCGAGGGGATAGAAGATCAGGGAATCGACGCCCTCGCCGAAGATCGTCGAGCCGATGGTGCGCGTCCATAGCCACCGGCCCCGCGTGAGAATCTTCATCTTCGCCAGCACGAACGAGTTGACGAATTCCCCGCACAGGAACCCGATCAGGGAAGCCGCTGCGATGCGCCAGGTCGAGCCGAAGGCAATTTCGTAGGCCGCCTGGTTCTTCCAAAAAGGCGCCGGGGGCAAGCCGACCACGATCCAGGCCATGATAGCGGCGAAAGCAAGGCCCGCGAAGCCGGCCCAGATCACGCGTCGGGAACGGGCGTAGCCATAGACCTCGGTGAGGATGTCGTCGAAGACGTAGGAAATCGGAAAAAACAGCACGCCGGCCCCGAACGACACGATCCCGATCAGTGGGAGGTCCAACTGCGCGATCTTGGCAGGGCCGATCAGGTTCGAGCAGATCAGCACCGTGACGAACGCCGCCATGATGAATTCGTAGTAGCGGTAGGAACGCGGGTTCATGAATCTTCCTTGCCGGGATTGGGCGGTGGAGCGGGCGATCCGGGTCTCGCCCGGGCCAGCTCCGTTGCGAGATCCATCACTGCCGCGGCATAGAGGTTGGATCGGTTGTAGCGCGTCAGGACGAAGAAATTCTGCAGCGTCACCCGGAAGTCGGACGGCTGGCCCGGCGTTTCCAGCTCGATCAACGCGCAGCGGGTGTCCGGAAGCATGGGAACGGCGGGTTTCACGCCGAACCCCGGAAGCTCGGCGGCGCGGTTGGCCGGCGTGATTCCCGCTTCGGCGAGCTTGCGCCAGCCCTCACCGTTCACCTCGGCGGAGAAAGCCACCGGCTCCCCCCGGACCCATCCGTGAGCCTTCAGGAAATTTCCGATGCTGCCGATGGCGTCCGCCGGGCTCGTCGCCAGATCGCTCAGTCCGTCACCGTCGTAGTCCACCGCGAAACGCCGGTACGAGCCCGGCATGAACTGGGGAATGCCGATAGCCCCCGCGTACGATCCCTTGACGCGCAGGGGATCGATTCCTGCCTCGCGGCTGAGCATCAGGTAGTTCTCCAGCTCGCCGCGGAAGAACTGTGCGCGCTTCGGGTAATCGAACGCGAGCGTGGCGAGGGCATCGATCACGCGGTAGGTCCCGATATTGCGGCCGTAAGTGGTCTCCACGCCGATGATGCCCACGATGATTTCTTCGGGCACGCCGAATTCGCTCGCGGCGCGCGCGAGTGGCTGGGCGTTGCGGTTCCAGAACTGCACGCCCGCCTCGACGCGCTGGGGGTTGATGAATATCGCCCGGTAAGCCTGCCAGGAGGCGAGTGCGGTCTCGGCGGGCTGCTCCATCGCCTTGATGATCGCGGGCTGGAACTGCGCCTTGCTGAAGACCCGGTTGAGTTCCCTGCGGGTGAAACCATGCTTCTTTACCATTTCGGCGATGAACTGCTTCACTTCCCTGCGGTGCGGGTAAGCCGGAGAATCTGCTGCGGCGACCGAGCCGATCTGCAGCGCGAGGGCCGCGGCAACGAAGAACCCGTGACAAGCCTTCAAAGACCGAATTCCCGAACCAGGTGCTTCAGGCGGGCGATCGAGCGGGCGTCGGCGCGCGGGCCATAGCGCTGATCGACGTAGAGGGCGGCGATGGCGTGTACGGCGTTCTCGCGCGCCGGGAGCGCTCGGGCAACACGGCTCGCGTAGTCGAGCGGGCCTTCGGCGCGCGCGCGCGCAAGGCCCTCGCGAGCGAGCTTGTCGCAGAAGCGCGACCACGCGCGCTGCACCGGATCGTCGCGCCGTATGCCGCGAAGGAGCCAAAGGGCGGTCAGCAGCAGCACCCCGGCCACGCTCCAGAACAGCATCACCGTCATCGTTTGCCAACTCGGTTGCTGCATCCCCAGCCACGAAAGCATCTCGCGCTGGCGATCGGGGTTGTAACCGAGCACCCACTGGTTCCACTGGTTGGTGAGGGCCTCCCAGTTGTTGCGCAGGCCTTTCAGCCAGTTGAGATTGGTGCGCATGAGCAGCGGCAGTGTCGCTCCTCCCGGCGCGGCAGCCGTGATGCCGAGTTCGACTCGTATCGGGACTGCTGCCGCAGTGGGGTCGACGCGAGTCCATCCGTTTCCGGCAAGCCACACTTCGGCCCAGGCGTGGGCGTCGGCCTGGCGCACGACCATGTAGCCGTCCACCGGATTGGTGTCGCCTCCCTGGTATCCGGTCACCACGCGCGCGGGCACGCCGGCGGCGCGCATCAGAAAAACGAAACTCGAGGCGAAGTGCTCGCAGAACCCCTGCTTGGTGTCGAACAGGAACTCGTCCACCGAGTTCCGGCCGAGCGCCGGTGGCTGCAACGTGTACTCGAAGCGGCTGCCGCGGAAGAACTCGATGGCGCGGCGCACGATCGCCCCAGGGTCGGCCAGCGACTCGCGCCACTCGCTCGCGAGCGCGAGCGAACGGGGATTGATGCCGCGCGGTAGCCTGAGCGCGATGGCGAGGTCCTCGGGACCGCCTCCACTTGCCGCCTGGAATTGGGGAAAGGAGCGCATCTCGTAGCGCATCCGGCTGCGAATCGGGGTCAGGGAGATCACGAGGTACTCGGAGGTGAGGCGAGCGGCCGGCGGGATCCGCGCCGGCATTTCCAGCGCGAACATCCAGTTGTGGTTGTGCGGCTCGAGGGTCACCTCGTAATCGACAGGCGACCCGGCGGCCTCGACGCTCATGTTCCGGCGCAGCTGGGGCAGGCCCACGCGCCAGGCGAGACCGTCGAAATCCGACAGCACCGGGCCGCGCCAGTAGAGCTGGGCTCGCGGGGGCGGCTCGGTTTGGAATTTCACCCTGAATGCGATCGCGTCCGACAGGGACAGGTCGCTGATCGAACCGGGCTTCATGGTCTCCGACAGGCCGGTCACGCCGCTGTACGCGTCCTGCGGCATTCCCCACAGGGGCCCCTGCACTCGAGGGAACAGGAAAAACAGCAGCAACATCACCGGCCCCGCCTGGGCCAGCATGCGGCCGGCTGTTTTCAGATCGTCGACGACGGCCCGCTGAGGCGCGCTGAACCCGACGAGCGCGGTCGTGGTGACGAACACGGTCAAGAGCATCAGCCCCGCGATCGGAATGGACTGGGAGTAAAAAAAGTTGGCGAGAGCGACGAAGTAGACGAGAAAAGCCACGACAAAGACATCGCGCCGGGCCCGAGTCTCGAGCAGCTTGAGAAACAAAAGCAGCACCAGCAGCGTCACCCCCGGGTCCCGGCCCATGATCGTGCGATAGGAGAAGAAGACGCCGAGCGCGCCGGCGAAAGTCAGCAGAATCAGCAGCCAGCGCGCGGGCAGGGCGCCGCCGCGAATCGAAACGAAGGCGCGCCAGATGAGGAGCGCCGCCGCGGTGATGTCGACCCAGAAGGGCAGCCACAAGGTGTGCGAGGCCACCGTGAGGGTCGCGCCGGCGATGAGCGCCGCGAACGGCAGCGGCGGCAGCGACTCGGCGTTTCTCGGCTCAGCCACGGTAGAGCGCAAGCTCTTTCAGACAATGCTCCCGGTGCGGGAATCCTTCACCGAGGGGCACCTCGACGCCCGGGAGCTTCAGCGCATAGCGCAGGCCGCGCTCCTCGGCGAGCATGACCCAGCGGGCAAGCCGCGACAGCCGCGCCTCCGTGTGCATGCCCGCGGGGAGTTGATCCCAGTCGAACCAGAGCTCGGAAGCTGCGCGCCCCGCGAACAGCTTGGTGAGCAGGAGCTCGCTCCGGGCCGAGGCCTTCCATGCGATATGACGCGGAGAATCGCTCGCATGGTAGGGCCGCAGGCCCGTGAAATCGTCGGTCCCGGCGCCTGCCGAGACCGCGTCGCCGGTGTCCGCGTCGGAATACGCAGGGGGCAGCGGGGCCGAATCGGGTCGCGGGTACACGAGCGCGCGCATGTCCGGCTGCACGTAACTCCAGGCGCGCATCAGGCCCAGCGGAAACCGCGTATCGACCGTCACCCGCTCGAGCTGGAGCCAGCCCCGCTTCTCGGCTTTCACCGGAAGCGTGACGGAGCGGTGCGTTCGTGCGGGCGCGTCGCAGCTCACCCTGGCCCCGCGGCAGGCGAGATCGAGCGAATGGCGATCGAAGTCGCTCTTGTTCTCGAATACAAGCTCGAACTGCGCCGTGTCCCCTGCGAACACGGGCGCTACGCGCCCGGCGCTCACGTAAAGGTGCGCAAGATTCCTGAAGGTGTGCAGGATCGAAACGATGCCCAGGCCCGCGAGCAGGAACGTGAGCACGTAGCCGAGGGAGAGGTTGTAATTGATCGAGCCGATCAGCATCAGGATCACGGCAACCCCGAAGCTCAAGCCGTGACGCGTGGGCAGGATGTAGACGCGGCGCTGGCTTAGGAACACCACGCCCGGTTCCGGCGCGTGGCGTCCGAACACCCACTGGAAGAAATTGTAGGCCTGCGAATACTGCAGCACCCGGTCGAGCTTCACGGGATGGGCACGGCGGAGATCAGGCCGTTCGCCTTGTCGACGCTCGAGACGCGAACCCCGTCGTGCACGGGCCGCAAGCGGTGGCCGGCCACGCCGGGGAGCACGGCCTGCACGTCCTCCGGGACGACCTTGTCGCGGCCTTCGATCAGCGCCCAGGCGCGCGAGGCGTGCAGCAGGGCGAGCGCCGCGCGCGGAGAGAGGCCAGTCGCGTACTCGGGCGAGCGCCGCGAATGCTCGACGAGCGACTGGATGTAGTCGAGAAGCGGCGCCGCGGCGTGCACGGTCTTCACCATCGCCTGCAGATCCATGAGATCGCCCGGCGCGAGGCAGGCATCGAGCCCGGCGATCATGTCGCGGCGGTCCGCGCCCTGGAGCAGGGTGCGCTCTGCGTCGCGGTCGGGGTAACCCAGCTCGATCCGCATGAGGAACCGGTCGAGCTGGGACTCGGGCAGCGGAAAGGTGCCCACGAGGTGCGAGGGGTTCTGCGTCGCGACGACAAAGAAGGGCTCGGGAAGCCTGCGCGTCTCGCCTTCGGTCGTGACCTGATGTTCCTCCATCGCCTCGAGCAGCGCCGACTGGGTCCTGGGCGTGGCGCGGTTTACTTCGTCGGCGAGGATCAGCTGCGAAAAAATCGGCCCCGCGTGGAACTTGAAGGTGGAGCTTTCGCGCTCGTACACCGATACGCCGATGATGTCGGCGGGGAGCATGTCGCTCGTGAACTGGATGCGGTGGAAATTGAGCCCGAGGAGCTTCGCGAGCACCTGGGCCAGCGTGGTCTTGCCGACGCCGGGAAGATCTTCGATCAGCAAGTGCCCGCTCGCGAGCAGGCAGGCGAGCGCGAGACGGATCTGGCGCTCCTTGCCGAGGATGATTTTTCCCGCTTGCTGTACGACGCCCTGAATGAGCGGATAGGACATCCGATTTGGCTGCGCCTGAAATCCGTCTGTTAAAATCGTGAGTCTACTGGAAAGCCGATATGATTGGACGGAAGGAATAAAGTTCATGGCGACGGCGTTTATCACCCATGCCGACTGCGCAAGGCACGACATGGGCCGCCACCACCCGGAGAGCCCGGCGCGACTCGCCGCGATCGAAGACCACCTCATCTCCTCGGGGCTTGCCGGACTCCTCGAGCGCCACGAGGCGCCCGCGGCCAAGATGAGCGAGCTCGCCCGAGTGCATCCTGTGGAATACATCGAAGCGATCCGCGAGGCCTCGCCGCGGAGCGGAATCGTGCATCTCGATCCCGACACCGCGATGTCCCCGCACACCTGGGAAGCGGCGCTTCACGCGGCGGGGGCCGCGGTGCTCGCCACGGACCTCGTGATCGGCGGACGCGCCGACAGCGCTTTTTGCGCGGTGCGCCCGCCCGGCCATCACGCGACGCGCACCCGCGCGATGGGGTTTTGCCTCTTCAACAACGTCGCTGTCGGGGCCAGGCACGCGCTCGAGCAGCATGGCGTCGAGCGCGTGGCGATCATCGACTTCGATGTTCACCATGGCAACGGCACCGAGGACATCTTCAGCGACGATGAGCGCGTGGTGATGGCGAGCATCTTTCAGCATCCGTTTTATCCGTACAGCGGCACCGAACACGTGGCGCCCAACATGGCCAACGTGCCGCTGCCTGCGGGTTCGGACGGCAAGGCTTTGCGCACTGCGGTGGAGAAAATCTGGATGCCGGCGCTCGACGAGCTCGAGCCCCAGATGATCTTCGTCTCGGCGGGTTTCGATGCCCATGTCGAGGACGACATGGCCGGCTTGCGCTTTACCGAAGCCGACTACGCCTGGGTCACGCAGCGCATCAGGGAAGTCGCCGACAAATACGCCGGCGGAAAGATCGTGTCGGTTCTCGAGGGAGGCTACGCGCTCTCCGCGCTCGGGCGGAGCGTGGTGACGCATCTGAAGGTCCTGGGCGCTTCCTAGGAGGTTCCCCATGAGAATGTGGCATTCCCTGGCTGTCGCTCTCGGGCTGCTTCTGCCTGCCGCGTGCGGCGACAGCGGCAATAACAATGACATGCCATTGCCGCCGTTCGCGATGCGGTTGCAGGAAGTTTTCGGCACCGCCGACGGCCTCGGGTCCCTGATGGATTTGCAGGCGCCGCCCGGCGACCCGCGGCTTTTCGTCGCCCAGCGGCCGGGGCGGATTCGCGTCGTTCAAGGGGGCGTGCTGCAGACGACACCGTTTCTCGATATCTCGAGCCGCGTTACGTCAAACCATGGCGAAGCCGGATTGCTCTCGTTTGCCTTTCATCCACAGTACCTGACCGACCCGCAGAAACAGTTTGTCTTCGTGCATTTCATCGAGCCTATCGGCAACGTCAACGGCGACATCGTCGTCGAGCGCTACCAAGTCTCGTCGAGCAATCCCAATCTGCTCGATGTTTCGAGCGTGCAACCGGTGATACGGATTCCACACCGGGATTTCGACAACCACTATGGCGGGCGCGTTGCATTCGGGCCGGATGGCATGCTCTATCTGTCCACCGGGGACGGCGGAAACGCAAACGACTCATTGGGCAACGGTCAGAACGTAGCGACGCACCTCGGCAAGCTGCTGCGTCTGGATGTCACCACGCTTCACCCCACGATTCCGCCCGATAACCCGATCTTTCCGGGCTCGACCCGGAACGAAAACTGGGCGATCGGTTTGCGCAACCCCTTTCGCTATGCCTTCGATGCGGGGCAGTTGTACATCGCCGACGTCGGCCAAGGGCAACGCGAGGAAATCGACGTCGTCGCAGCGAGTGCTCCCGGGCTCAACTACGGCTGGAACCGCATGGAGGGCATACGGTGTTTTCCGAACGGCGGTCAATGCAACATGTCTGGTCTGACTTTGCCTGTCTACGATTACGATCACAGTGAGGGTTGCTCGATCATCGGGGGCTATGTATACAGGGGAGCCGCGATACCCGAGCTGCAGGGGCAATACCTGTTTTCGGACTTCTGCAGCGGCTTTGTGCGCAGCCTGAGCTTCGAGAGCGGTGTTTGGACAGCCAGGCAGGCGCCGATGGTGAACGTGGGAACCAATGTCACGCAGTCCTTCGGACAGGACGGCGCGGGCGAGCTCTATCTCCTGACCGGCGACGGCCGGGTGCTCCGGATCGTGAGGTAGCGAGTCCGATTCCTAATCGGATTCTCCCCGCTTCAGGCTGCCGACCACGTTCCGCCAGGCGCCCGCTCCCTCCGCGGGCGCGGCCTGCGCCTGGAGTATTCCGATTTCTGCGCACGCATTCAGAAAATCCGCCGCGTCCCCGCCGGCCACCTCGCTCGCTTCGGCCAGCGCGCCGACCAGGGCGCCGTCGGCCGTCAGGATCGCCGCCATTTTCAAGTGACATTGCCGGTAGGGAAGCGAGGCGAAGGCCGGCCACCGGCTGAGCCGCACAGGTTCGCGCGGGTCCCAGGCGCCGAGGGACTCCCCGGCACCGGCGGAGAGACCCGTCAGCCACATCAGCTCCTCGAGCGGGCGCGGCTTGATCCCCCAGTGCGCAAGCCGGGCGGCGAACTTGCGCGCATCGGGGACGGCGACGACCTTCCCGTCGATACGGCGCCGGTTGCGCAGCAGCGCAGTCAGTTCATCGGTGGTCCTCGAGGAGTAGAAAACCTGCCCCGCGGAATCGATCACCAGGGCGGAGCCCGTCGCGAGCACGACATCGGCGGGAAACGGCTGGTGGCACGCCTTGCGCACCAGATGGGCGAACGGTCTCCACTTGGACGTGGGTAGCGACGGTGCGGGAGCGGATAGCCGCAACTTCCCCGCGACCGCGGTCAGGACTTCCGTCAGGCTGTGCGGACCGCCGGCGCGGATCGGCTTGAGCAGGGTCCACTCCGCCGCCAGCACTTGGTCGCGGCTCAAGGCAATGCGCGGAGTGCCGCGGAAATCCACGTTCTCCCAGACCTGCCGCCCATCGTCGCTGTCCATGTTCACGAGGACTGCGTCCGGCAGATCGCCCAGGCGGGCCGCGATACACCATTGCGGCTCCAGATAAGTCTTGAGCAGCGCGAGCACCGAGCGCAGGTAGCGTTCCTCGTCGGTGCCGACGCTGACGAGCGACAGAACCAACGGGAAGAGATTGTCTTCGGAAGTCACCTGTTGTTCTCGAAGCTGCGGTTTTTCACGCGCGGACCGGGTTGCCGCGCGCGACGGGCAGGCCCGCGACCGCCCAGGCGTTCGTGCCTCCGTCCACGTGCACGACGCGGCGGAAACCCGCGGCACGCAGCTCCGCTGCGGCGAACTGGCTGCGCGTGCCGGTCTGGCACACCACATAAACCGGATCGTTCGCGTCCATGCTCGCGAGCAGCGCCGCGGGCTCGAGCGTATCGAGGGGAACGTTGACCGAACCGGAAATTCTAAGGGCGTCGAACTCGTCGGGTGTGCGCACGTCCAGGAGATGGACTCCGGGCGCGCGCAGAGCTTCGGCGAGCTGGTTAGCGGACACGCTTTGGACCGCGACCTCCGGCGCCGCCTGCCCGAGCGCTGTTGCGACCGCAGGTTGGCCCGCGCCGCCTTCGAGGTTGGCCGGGACCGCCTCGTGGATGCGCGCCGGCATGGGCAGGTTGAGATTGTTCATGATGGAAAGGAACTCCTCGCGGGTCTTGCCCGCGACGCGTGCGTTGAAGCGCCTTTCCTCGCCGATGCTGCTCACCCTGCGTCCCTTGTAGTCGTGGGCCGGATAGACGAGGATCTGCTCGTCGAGTGCGAAGAGCTTCTCCGTGATGCTCGTCCAGAGCGCCTCTGCGCTCCCGTTCTGGAAATCGGTGCGCCCGCAGCCGCCGATGAGCAAAGTGTCGCCGGTGAAGACCCGGTCGCGCCACAGGTAGGAAACGCTTCCAGGCGTATGCCCGGGGGTGGCGATGGTGAGAATTTCCTCGTGTCCGAAGAGGATCACGTCGCCGTCCTTGAGCAGGCGGTCGTAGCCTTGCGCATTGCAGTCCCGGCAGACCGCGGTCTGCGCGCCAGTGGCCTCTTTGAGCGCGTGCGCGGCGGTCACGTGGTCGGCGTGCACATGGGTCTCGAGCGTGTATTTGAGGGCGAGGCCGTGCTCGCGCAACAGGCGCACGTCGCGCTCCACCTGCTCGGTGACCGGATCGATCAGCACCGCCTCATGGTTTGAATCGTCGGCGATGAGATACGTGAGAGTGGACGATGCCGGGTCGAAAAGCTGTTTGAAGAACATGGCGTCCTCCGATCGGATACGTCCACCCGCTCAGGCTTTCGCTTTCAGCAGCTCCGCGGCGGCGTGCGCCATCGCGATCTGGTCGAGTCGCTCGAGGGATAGGCACCGGGCTCCATCATAATGCAAATAGTTTTGCGCGGCCGCGCGCAGATAGGACGGATCGTAGTGGGTGACGAGCAGGTCTGCGACCAGTTCGCCCCACGCGCCCGAGTCGGTCTGGGCAAGCCAGCGCCCGATCACCGCGCGGCCGTAGCGGCTCGTCAGGCATTGCAGCTTCTCCTTGAGCGCCGCGGGCTTCTCCAGAAAATGCCGGTATTCCTCGATCAGAAAGCGCACGCGCTCAGGCAGAGGCACCTCGAGGCGCAGGCACTCCCCCTCGCGCATGCGCTCGAGGAGCCGAGCGGGCACCTGCAGCTGGCCGATTTTCTTGCTTTCCGCCTCGACGAAGACAGGGCGCGCGCGATCGAGATGCTTCAGCGCGCTCCACACCACGCTGTCGAACATCTTCTGCGAGGGCTGCGGCTCGCCCGGAAGCTCGCCGAGCAGCGATCCGCGGTGGCGGGCAAGGCGCTCCAGATCCAGCACCTGAGCGCCCCGTGCCGCGAGCGCGGCGAGGAGGCGACTCTTGCCGCTCCCGGTGGCGCCGCACACCACCTGGAACTGGAAGCGTTGCGGCGTCCGGTCGAGCTGCGCAATGACTTCGCGACGGTACGCCCGGTAGCCGCCTTCGAGAGTCGCCGCGTCCCAGCCGACCTGGCGCAGCACGTAGGCCATCGCCGCGGAGCGTTGCCCGCCGCGCCAGCAGTAGACGAGGGGACGCCAGCCGTACCCGTGCCCGCGGAAATGCTCTTCGATGTGCCGCGCGATGTTCTTCGCAACGAGCGCCGCGCCGATTTTTTTTGCGTCGAACGGGGAGATCTGCTTGTAGAGCGTGCCCACGTGGGCGCGCTCGGCGTCGTCCAGCACCGGGCAGTTCACGGCTGCCGGCACATGGTCGAGCGCGAATTCCGCGGGCGAGCGCACGTCGATCACCTCGTCAAAGGCATCGAGCTGTGCTACCGTAACGGCGTCCAGGCGTTTCAGTTCCATCCCTAATTTTATCCATGAATGCGCCCGCCGATCTCATCCGCCTGACGCAGTTCTCCCACGGGGGCGGGTGCGGCTGCAAGATCGCGCCTGCGGTCCTCTCCGAGATCCTCGCCAAGACCCCGATCCGCGGCCTGCCGAAGGACCTGCTCGTGGGGATCGAATCGAGCGACGACGCGGCCGTATACCGGTTGAACGACGAGCAGGCGATCGTCGCTACCACCGATTTCTTCACGCCCATCGTCGATGACCCCTACGACTTCGGCCGCATCGCCGCGACCAACGCGCTCTCGGATGTGTATGCGATGGGCGGCAAGCCGATTTTCGCGCTCGCCATCGTCGGTATGCCGCTCGAAAAAATGCCGGTCGAGGTGATTCAAAGAATCATCTCCGGAGGAGAGTCCGTGTGCGCGCAGGCCGGTATTCCGATCGCGGGCGGCCATTCCATCGACACGCTGGAACCGATCTACGGCCTCGTGGCCCTCGGCCTCGTCCACCCGAAAAAGGTGAAAAGGAACGACCGGGCGCGTGCGGGCGACGTTCTCATACTCGGCAAGCCGCTCGGCGTGGGCATCCTTTCCGCCGCGCTCAAAAAAGGCAAGCTCTCCGCCTCAGCCTACAAGCAGATGGTGGAGGTCACCACGCAACTCAACACGCCCGGAACCGCGCTCGCAGAGCTGGAGGACGTCCACGCGCTCACCGACGTCACCGGCTTCGGCCTCGCAGGGCACCTGCTCGAGATCTGCCGCGGCTCGAAGCTCGGCGCGGAAATCCGCTTCGACGACCTGCCTGTCCTGCCCGACGCGCTCGAATGGGTGAAGGAGGGCACGGCGACCGGGGCGTCGGACCGCAACTGGAAAGGCTACGGCCACGAAGTGCGCATGCCCGCGGGTTCGCCGGAGTGGAAGCGCAAGCTCGTCAGCGATCCTCAGACGAGCGGGGGGCTTCTCGTCGCGTGCGCTCCCAAGGCGGAAAAACGCGTGATCGAGGAATTTCTCAGGCAGGGTTTTCCCCGCGCTCGCCGCA
>DATHHZ010000591.1:0-2396 GCA_035316965.1 Burkholderiales bacterium
TCGAGCTTCTCGAGAACAGGGTCGCTGGCGCTCTCGGCGGTTATCCCGAGGGAACGAAAACCGGCGGCCTTCATCGCGCCCAACAGCTCGAGCGATGCAGTGGCAGGAGTGAAGTTTGTGGTGTCGAGCTGAACGCCGAGCTTCCGGCGGGTAATCGCCTCGCAAACCTGCTGCGCATGCCCGGGCGGGGAATTGAATGTGGAGTCGACGAAGTCGAAGTGACGAACACCCGCTCTCACTTTCAGCTCTTCGATCTCGTCGGCGACGAGTTCCGGATCGCGCGTGCGATATCCCCAACCCTCGACGTTCCGGTAAGTGCAATAGACGCACTTGTAGACGCAACCACGCTTTGTCTGGATCGGAATCGTCGCGCCGTGTCGCTGGTAGCGCGCGAGATCTATCCAGCGATGCAGCGCGGGCCGAGGCAGTGAGTCGAGATCAGCGTCTTCGCCGGGAGGAGTGAACACGACTCTGCCGTCCCGGTCGCGGACGAGTCCGGGCATCGTCTCGATCGGCGTGCCTGAGCAGAGGGCATCGACCAGGGCAACGCTCGCCCTTTCGCCGTCTCCGGCGACGGCGTAGTCGACGGCCAGATCCCGAAACAGCGCTTCAGGAGCTACTCCGAATGCAGCGCCGCCCGCGATGACTTTCGCCGCGGGCGCGGCCGCCCGCAGCGCGAGCAGCACGTCGCGCGCTTCCGGGGTGTAGTGCCGGAGGGCGATCGCATCGCTATTGTCGATGTTTCGAACAGAGACGCCGATGACATCCGGCCGGAAAGCGCGAGCCGCGGCGCGAGCGCTCGCCACCGGGTCCTTCACAAAGCAGAGGTCGAGGAATCGCACGCGATGCCCGGCGGCGTCGAGCGCCGACGCAACGCACGCCAGCCCGTTGGGCACGACGGGATACGGTTGCCGCTCGCGATTAGTGCTCACGAGCAGCACACGCGCTCCATCGTTGGTGGTCATTTCAGCGTTTGATCTCATCATTACCGCGCGAGTGCTTGCACGCTCAGGACAGAAGTAAAGCTACCAAGGCTCCCACAGTGGAGCAGGCGGCGTTGACCGCATCGTTGTCGAACCCCGCCAGACCGCCCGCATGTCGCGTCGGCGTGCCGCAGCTGTGTACGAGCCGCTCCGTGGCGGTCGCGCATGGCTCGCACCAGCGGCGCGATTGGAGCGTTGCTCCAAGGAGTGAATCTGCCAGAGCGCCGGCCGCTCCACCCAGTGCCACGGCGGCGAACGCAACCGGCCAGTTGGCTAGCAACGCTACAGCGCCGATGAACAGCGCACCGCCAACCCCTGCCGCGGTGCCGACCGGCGTGATGCCTCCCGAGGTCCCTGGTGCAACCCTCCTGCCCGAGATTATCGAAATTGGATCGCCCCCCAGGAGCGTGCCGACTTCGGTTGCCCACGTGTCGGCGGTAGATGCGGCGAGGGCGCCGGCTCCCATTGCATACCAGATGGGTGAGGGGGCGAGGAGAGACCCGAGCGCCGTCAGCGCGAACACACCGCCGTTCGCGATCACCTGACGGGCATCTCGCTCGTCGCCTTTCTCGACTATCGAGCCCACTCGCTCGGCTTTTTTCCGCTCACCGAGCCTGGAAAAGGCGCTGGCCGAGACGAACAGCGACAAGAGCAGCACACCCCAGCTCCATCCGGCCGCGATCGAGATCGTTCCAATCGCTGTACCAGCGATCGCTCCGCTCGTCGCCAGCGTGCGCGTTCCACGCGCCGCGAGCGCAACGAATGCGGAAAGCACGGCGCCAATCAGCGCGCGAGCAAGCACCTCAGTCAGCTGTTACGACCCCTTTTTTGATTTTGAGCCAGCGGCGACTTCAGGGTTTCCTGCTTGAAGGCGATTCGAGCGGCGGTTAGCTTGCGCTCTCCGCCTACCAACTAAATGCCCGGCACTGTCAACGCCATAATCCCGCTCAGTCTCCTCGAAGCAGTGCGCTCGGTCGACATTCCGGAAGGAGACGACATCGACGTCGAATATGTGCAGGAGCATCGCAACAAGCGACTCGGCCTGAGCGACACGGTGATCGCGCAGATACGGCGCTACAAGGAGGCGCTGAAGCGCAATCAGCCGATCGCGATCGACGAAGCGACCGGCATCGCCCGGCTTATCGGACGCAGGCCCGACGCGGAGGGGATCTTCACGCGCGCCGGTGGCATCCTCGCCAATCGCATGTACCAGATGATCTCCGCCACGCGGCGACAGATCATCCACCTGCTGCCGGCATTTCTCGCGCGGCCGCTCGCGTACCGCCAGGTGAAGAAAGCGGGAAACAAGTACCTCGGCGCTTCGGTGCGGCGAGTTGGCTCGTCGATCGTGGTCGGCATAAAGGAATCCGTGACCTTCCAGTCGGCGCCCAAAGGAATCGGATGCCTCTACTA
>DATHHZ010000592.1:0-2715 GCA_035316965.1 Burkholderiales bacterium
ATGGGCGCTCTGAAGGACCTGTACGGCATTCACGCCGCCTTCTACATCCTGGGCGCCTTCGCGTTTGTGTTTTCCCTCGCCCTTCCCCCGGTCCACCGCTGGTCGCTCGCCGGAGGCAAGCTGCGTTGAGCGCGAGCGCCCGGGGCGCGCCTTCCCGGCCCTCGAAGTCCGGTAAACTACGGGCTTCGCCTCCGTGGAGCCCGACCGTGAATCCGATCTACAAATGGATGGGAATCGTCCTCGCTGTCGGCATAGCCCTCATGGTGATCGAGTATCGCTTCGCGAAAAGGAAAAAGGAAGGCTTCACCCCGACCGACAGGCAGCGCGTCACCGGCATCTTCTGGATCACGATCTTCCTCAGCCTCCTGGTAGGCGCGGTCATGTGGATGTCGGACTGAGGGATGAGGGTGCCTCTGGGGGTGCTCGATCAATCCCCCGTCATCAGCGGACACAGTCCCGCCGAAGCGATCGCTGAAACTGTTTCGCTCGCCCGGCTCGCCGAAGAACTGGGCTACCGCCGCTACTGGCTCGCCGAGCACCACGCCATCGCGGCGCTCGCCGATCCCAGCCCCGAGATTCTCGTCTCCCGCGTCGCCTGCGCCACCTCGCACATCCGTATCGGCACGGGCGGCGTGCTCCTGCCCTACTACAGCCCGCTGAAGATCGCCGAGCAGTTCCGCATGCTCGAAGCGCTGTTTCCCGGGCGCATCGATCTCGGCATCGGCCGCGCGCCGGGCGGGGACCCGCGCACCGCGCTCGCGTTGATGGACGGCGAATACCAGGGCGCGGAGCACATGCCGCAGCAAGTGCAGGATCTGATCGGTTTCCTCGATGGCTCGCTGCCCGCGGGTCATCCGTACGCCAAGGTCAGGGCCCAGCCCGCGGGAGACACTTCGCCCGAAATATGGCTGCTCGGCTCCTCGGATTACGGCGGCGCGCTCGCCGCGCAGCTCGGCCTGCGCTTCGCGTTCGCGCATTTCATCAGCGCGTTTGGAGGCGAAGCCGTGGCGCGCGCCTACCGCGATCAGTACCAGCCCTCGGAGCGCGAGCCGCAACCCCGGTCGCTCGTCTGCGTGTTCGTGATCTGCGCGAAGACCGGTGAGGAAGCCGAGCGCCTCGCCGCAAGCGTCGATCTTCGGCGCCTGCACATGGCGAAAGGCATCGATGCGCCCGTGCCGACGCTCGAGGAAGCGAGGGCCTACCGCTACTCACTGCAGGAGCGCGCCTACATCGAGCAGCAGCGCTCGCGCCTGGTGCACGGCGATCCGGGAGAGGTGCGGGAAAAGCTGCTGGAGCTGAAGGAAAAGTTCGCAGCCGACGAGCTGATGATCATCACCATCACCGGCGATTACGAGAGCCGGCGGACTTCGTACCGGCTCGTCGCGGAGGCGTTTGCTTAGCGGCCCGGGTCTCCGGGTGTGCCGCGCCCCGGCCACTCGGTCCGATTGCGGCCGGATTGCTTGGCTGCGTAGAGCGTGTCATCGGCCCGGCCAAGCAGCTCCAGGGGATTCGCGGACCGTTCCAGCGCGACCAGCCCGAGCGAAACGGTCACTTGCGGCAGCGCGCCTCCATCGTATTCGAACGAAGCGGAAGCGACCGCCTCGCGCAGCCGTTCGACGGCGCTGATGGCGCCCGGCAGCAGCGTTTGAGGGAGGATCAGCACGAACTCCTCGCCGCCGATGCGGGCGGCGGAGTCGGCGGGCCTCAGGTTGTCGCGCACGAGCCGTCCGATCTGCAACAGCACGGCGTCCCCCGCAGCATGTCCGTAGTTGTCGTTGATCTGCTTGAAATGGTCGATGTCCATCATCGCGATGCACAGCGGCTCGGACGCGTGGATGTGGCGCTGCACGATTCGAGGCAGCGTCTGGTCGAGCCAGCGCCGGTTGCGGAAGCCGGTGAGGGCGTCACTCAGGGCCGCCTGCTCGAATTGCCGACGCAGTGCGATGTTCTCCTGCACGGCGTCGTTGTTCGAGCGCAATCGCTTTGCCAGGCGGACGAGCAAGCCGACCGAGAACTCGTGCGAGGACTCGGCAAGCCACCAGAAGGTTTCTTCGTCCAGCACGAGGAGCTGCGTAGCCTCTTCCGCTGCGACCGTCGCGGTTGCGGCGCTGCTGGCGAGCAGCGACAGCTCTCCGACGGTCTCGCCCCTGTCTATGTACGCGAGCGGCGAGTCGTCCAGCACCACGCGCAGCCGGCCCGAGATCACGATGTAGACGCGCAGATTCGGCTCGCCCCGCCGCAGCAATTGCTGGCCCGCTTCGAGCTGCAGCAGCCGGGCGCGCGGCACGAGCGCGTCGAGGATCTGGTCGCCGGTTCCCTGAAACGCTTGGAGCTCGCGCAGCACGGCGACGCTCACCCCTGACGCCTGATCGCGGGCGGACTCCTCGCTCGCGACAGGCGGCCCGGGTTGCGGCGGTTTGCGTGGTTTGCGTGCGAAGCCCACGTGGATGGTCCGGATCACCTCGCCCCAGAATATCCGAGGTGCACCGCGGTCGGCAAGAAGAAATCGAGCGGGCCGGGCTCGAGCTGAAAACAGCCGAAAGAACCAAACCGACAGGTCCGCCCGCGACACACCCATACGCTACAATGACGCGGGGAGGTCGAAGGAGGATTTCATGAAACTCTCAATGCGCGTCATGGCGATCTTGGGACTGGCGCCGCTGCTGGCCGGTATCGCCACCTTCGGCTCTTGCCAGACCCCACCCCCCGTCTCGC
>DATHHZ010000593.1:0-2260 GCA_035316965.1 Burkholderiales bacterium
GTGCACGCGCAGCACCGGCCCTGCCAGGTGGATGAATGCGTCGAGGACGTGCAGGCCCGCTCCGGTCACGCCGCCGCCCGGGGATTCCTCGGGAGAAAGCCGCCAGCCGCCGGAAACCTTGTTCGAGTGTTCGTTGCTGAAGTGGCCTTCGAGGTGCAGGATCTGCCCGAGCTCGCCGCCCTCGACGGTGCGCCTGAGTGCCTGCATCGAGGGCCACAAGCGCCGGTTGTGCCCGGCTCCGAGCACCACGCCGGCGCGCGCGCACGCGCCTATCATGATCTGCGCGTCGGCCATAGTCAGCGCGAGCGGCTTTTTGCAGAAGACATGCTTGCCCGCGAGTGCGCACGCGACGACCTGCTCGCGGTGCAGCGAATGCGGCGTGACGAGGACGAGCGCCTGCACCGCGGGATCGGCGAGCGCTTCGGCGAGATCGGACGAGGGCTTGAAGCCGTGCCGCGCGGCAAGATCGCGCGCGACATCGGGCGCCGTGTCCACGCCGCGCACGAAGCGGATTCGCCTGCTCTTGCCTTGCACCGATTCGAGAAAACCTTTTCCCCAACGGCCGAGGCCCACGATGGCGGCGTCGATCATGCGCGTCCGAACGCGTCGCTGAACGTCGATGGCGCGCCGGACGGGATGTCCGCGCGCCTCACTCCGGCTGGATGCCGGCTTCCTTCGCTTCCCGCGACCATTTGGCGATTTCGCTTTTGATATAGTCCGCAAACTGGTCCGGGCTCATAGGCGCAACATCGAGTCCCATGATCCCGAGGCGCGTCTTGATCTCAGGCTGGGTGATGCTCCTGTTGACGGCGTCGTGGAGCCTGTTGACGATGTTGCGCGGCGTGCCGGCGGGCGCCACCAAGCCGTACCACAGGATCGTCTCGAAGCCGGGCAGCTCCTCGGCGATCGCCGGAATATCGGGCGCGAGCGGGGTGCGTACGAGCGAGGTCACGCCGAGGCTTTTCATCTTGCCGCCTTTGATCTGCGCGAGGCCGACCGCGAAGTCCGCGAAGGTGAACGAGACCTGGCCCGACAGCGTGTCGGCGACGGCGAGCGGCACGCCCTTGTAAGGCACGTCCACGGTGGAGAACTTTCCGAGGGACTTGAGCTTGGCGATCGACACTTGCGTGCCGGCGGACCCGTAGCCCGCAGTCAGCCCGCCGGGCGTGCTCCGCGCGTGGGCGACGAATTCGCGAAGGTTCCGCGCCGGAAAATCCGAGCGCACCATCAGCATCATCGAGGTCGTGATCAGGCGGATGATCGGAGCGAAGTCCCTCGCCGGATCGTACTGGAGGTTCTTGAACAGCGCGACGTTGGCCGCCTGCGTGGTGTTGGTGGTGATGAGGATCGTGTAGCCGTCGGGCGCGCTGCGCGCCACTTCGGCGGCGCCTAGGGCGCCGAGCGCGCCCGAGCGGTTCTCGACGACGAAAGGCTGCCCTAGGGACTCGTGCAGCTGCTGACTCAGGATGCGGGCGACCTGGTCGGGCCCGGCGCCGGCAGGGAAGGGCACGACGAGCTTCACCGGATGGCGGGGGTAATCCTGCGCGGATACCGCCGCGGCGCCTGCAAGAGCGATCGCGCAGATGAGCTTCAGCATGCTGCCTCCGGGAAAACTCGCGAAGGCAGTGTATCCGGACGCTTCGGGATTTCGCAAGTGGCGCCTCGTACAATGAAGCCGTTCAAATCACGATCGGGAGACGAGCGTATATTCCGTTTCTGCTTCTCACCCGATCGGAAGAAAGGTCGCCATGCTCCGCTGCCGCTTCAGCTTCTTTGCATTGCTGCTGGTCCCGCTCTGCGCTCTTGCTCAACCGAAAGCACCCTACTATCCCGACGCGGTCTGGCAGCGCAAGACGCCCGCGGAAGCGGGCGTCAACGCGCAAGGGCTCAAGGACGCGGTCGATTACGCGGTCGCGAACGAAACGCGCAATCCGCGCGATCTCGCGCTGAACCACTACCAGACGTTCGGGCGCGAGCCGTTCGGCTACGCGATCGGCCCGATCAAGGACCGCGGCGACCTGACGGGCGTGGTCGTCCACAAGGGCTACATCGTCGCCGAATGGGGCGAGCCCCTGCGCGTGAACATGACTCACAGCGTGACGAAAAGCCTGCTCTCGAGCGTTGTCGGCGTCGCCTACGACAGGGGCCTGATCAAGAGCATCGACGATCCGGTGAGCGACTACGTTGCGCCGATCGAGCTCTACGATCCGGCTCCCGAGCGCAACAAGTCCGATCATCTGAAGCGCTCCGATTTCCTTTA
>DATHHZ010000594.1:0-2426 GCA_035316965.1 Burkholderiales bacterium
CCTCGACATAGCGGCTAAAACGCAATTCAATGTCTTTCGCTCCGTGGAGATCCATCCCAGCCCCCTTGTTTCAGTGGGATTCGCCTCCATAAATGATTCTCAAATACCCGAGACTGCGGCTTTCTGACTCAGTAGTACTAGAGCATTTTCCGGAAAAGTGGACACCGGTTTTCCGCAGAAAATGCGATCAAACAAGGAATCCAGAGCGCCTTCCGATTCAACCCAATTGGAAGGCGCTCTAGTAGCGGATGTCGACAGCGCCGCGCGGCGACGCTCGCGCGCTTTCATGAACTCGAAAAACAAGCAGCCCGGGAACTTGGCAGGGCCGATCTCACGGACCCCGCTACGCCTTTGTCCCGGTGATTGCGGCCGATACCGCACGGCTACGGGCCAGTTTTCCGTGGGCGCTCGTCCTCGATCGCAGCGCCATTCCAACAGAAAAGTTGGCAGTCCAAGCCCGCCGGAAATCCCGCGTCATGATTTGGGCAGATCCGGGGCGCAGCCTCCTCCCGTTAACGACCGGCGACTGGTCGATTTAACGGCCGGCAACTGGTCGATCACCTTAAACAGGGAGGACGACGATGGGAAGTTGGCTCAGTGAACGAGAACAGCGCCTTGTCGCAGGCGCCGAGGCGGCATCGGCTGCAACGCCGGTTCCGACCCAGATTGTATCGAACGGCGAGTATTTGCCGCCTTCGCAGAGTGCGATCCAGAAGACGGTCGAAGCGCGAATTAATGAGTTGGCCGACCTTAACGGCAAACCGCTCGGCTTGAACCGCCGGCAGTTCATGCGAACGAGCTGCGGTATGGCGGCCGCCTTTCTCGCCATGAACGAGATCTACGGCAACGTCTTCCAGGTCACCGCGGCCGAGGCCCGCGAGCCCGAAATGATGCTGGCGCGGACCAAAAGTCTCGCAGGGCAGTTCGTCTTCGACGTCCAGACCCACTTCGTGCGCGACGATTTCAAGCATCAGGAGCTGCTGGACCTCGCAGGCTTCGCCAGCGAACACTGGAACCCGCAGATGAAGCAGGAAGGCGTGTCGTCGCTCGCCCGCTACAAGTTCCAGAACTACATGAAAGAGATCTATTACGACAGCGACACCTCCATGGCGCTTCTGAGCGGCGCCCCGTTCGACGATCCGAGCTGGTGGCTGTTGTCGAACGAGCAGATCGCCAAGGCGCGCGAGATGGTCAATGACTTCGCGGGCTCACGCCGCTTGCTGTCGCACAGCGTGATCACGCCCAAGCAGCCAGGCTGGATGGATGAGGTCGACAAGGCGATCGCGGTCTACAAACCTGATTCATGGAAGTCGTACACGATCGGCGACCCGCTGGCGCCGTCGAAATTCCCATGGCGGCTTGACGACGAGCAGGTGATGTATCCGTTCTACGACAAGGCGGTGAAAGCCGGGATCACAACGCTATGCATCCACAAGGGTCTGCTGCCGCCCGATTACGAGAAATCCTTCGCCGGCGTATGGGAGTACGCAACCGCCTGGGACATCGGCAAGGCCGCCAAGGACTGGCCGCAGATGAACTTCGTCATCTATCATTCGGCGCTGCGTCCGTTCCTCGAGCTGCCCGACCAGGCCTGGGCCGAGTTCGAGTCCACAGGCCGCATCCGGTGGGCCAGCGATCTCGCGGAAATTCCGCAGAAGTTCGGAGTCACCAACGTCCACGCCGAGCTTGGCACGTCGTTTGCCAACTCGGCCGTGGCGCATCCCAAATTCTGCGCTGCTCTGGTCGGCACGCTGATCAAGGGCATGGGGGTCGATCATGTCCTATGGGGTACCGACTCGGTTTGGTACGGGTCGCCGCAATGGCAGATCGAGGCGCTACGTCGGCTCGAAATCCCTGAGGATATGCAGAAGAAATATGGTTTTGCTCCGCTCGGTGGCGCCGATAGCGCGATCAAGCAGTTGATCTTCGGCGGCAACGCGGCCCGCATGTACCGGATCAATCTCAAGGCCGCCGACAATATCCGGATGCCAACCTTCTCCGAGGACCGGCTGGGCGCCCTCAAGAGCGAGTATGAGCTCGCCGCCAAGGAGCCCTCGAATCTGCGTTACGGCTACGTCCGGGCTGCCTGATCGCGGTTTGGGTGTTTGCCCATCGGAAGATTCTGCGGCGAAACGGGATCCGGCGACCGCGAGGTCGCCGGATTTCTTTTTCGAGGTTTCTAAGGTCGACGCGGAGCCGAGAACGATTCACGCGGCGCGGATAAGGCCGAGCTGCTGCAAGGCAGTTACCCCATCGTCGAGGCCGATTTCCTCAAGGATTCTACCATCCTTGAGTTTCAACACGGTCGTGCCGGTGAATTTCATTTTGCGACCGGTGTTGGCCGGCAGCGATCCGACGAGGAAATCGCTGAATGCCGGCCCCGTATGGGTTCCGCCGCCTTCCCATCGGCCGACGACGTAATCGCC
>DATHHZ010000595.1:0-2132 GCA_035316965.1 Burkholderiales bacterium
CGCAAGCGGGGACCCAGCGACCTTCGCGAAAGACACTGGATTCCCGCTTTCGCGGGAATGACAACGCAGAGCAAACATGAAAAACATCGTCATCGACGTTCACGCCCACTTCATCCCCAGGCTGCTCTACGCGCGCTACGACGCGAACGCCGCGAAATTTCCCGGGGTCAAACTATTGCGCGACGGCAAAGGGACCCGCATGCAGTTCCCGGGCGGGGATCCGACGCGGCCGATCTCGCCCAAGCTCTCCGATACTGCCGACCGGTGCGCCTGGATGGACAAAAATGGCATCGACCATCAGCTCGTCGGCGGGTGGCTGGACAGCTTCGGCTACGAGCTGCCTTCGGGCGAAGGTCTCGCCTGGAGCCGCTATTACAACGACTGCCTGCACGAGGAGCTGCGCGAGGAGAAACGCTTCACGCCGCTCGCCACCGTGCCGCTGCAGCACGGAGGACTCGCCGCCGAAGTGTTGAGCGAAGCGCTCGACAAAGGCTTCGGCGGAGTGATGATCGGTACTTTGCCGAAAGGCAATGCGGGAAATCTCGACGACCCCACGCTCGATGCGTTCTGGCAGGCAGCATCGGACCTGAACGCGGCGGTATTCATGCACCCGATGTTCCTGTGCGGCGAGCCGCGGCTCGCGGACTACGACCTGGTGAACGCGATCGGCCGGCTCGCCGACACTTCGATCGCGGTGTCGAGGCTCCTCTTCTCCGGGCATCTCCTGAAATTTCCGGGCATGAAATTCGTGCTCTCGCACGGCGGGGCTGCCTTGCCCTACGCGCTCGGGCGCCTCGCGCGTAACCACGCCATCTCGCAGGGCAAGTACGCCGATCCGCGGAAGGGCTTTGAGGCAATGTATTTCGACTCCTGCGTCTTCGACGTGGATTCGCTCGAATACCTGGCGAAAAAAGCAGGCTCCGCGCGCATCATGCTCGGCTCGGATCAGCCCTTTCCGATCGGCGATCCCGAACCGAAGAAAGTCGTCGAAGGCGCCACCTTCAACGAGGCGCAGAGAAAAGGAATACTCGGCGAGACGGCGCAGAGCGTATTTCGCGTGCGGCCCGATTGCTGGTGTCCGCGCTAGCGCTAGTCGGCCGCGATCAACAGCGCGGCAAGACCGGCGACGCCCACGGGGACGAGATAGCGCTCGAGCGCGCTTTCCTTGCCGCGGGCCATCACCGCTACCGGGATGTCGGTGCGGGCGACCACTCCCTGCGCGATCGAGGGGTTCAGCCAGCGCAGCCATTCCGGATGGCGCCCGACTCCCATCAGGATCTCGTCCACCTGCTCCGCTTCGGCCACGGCGGCGATGCGCTCGGCCGGGGAACCCACCGCGGTGAGCGCCCGAAACGCGACGCCCGCACGCGCGAGGCGCTCGATCGCCTCGGCCATCGCCGCGCGGCTGCGCTCGGCGCGAAGGGCCTCGCGGTCCGCCCTGCGCGTGAATTGCGAAATGTGCCGGTGCAGCCGCGGCTGCACGTTCAGGACCAGCGCCTCGACGTTCGCGCCCCGACGCATCGCGGCCTCGAGATGTTCGATCGGCGCCAGCGCGGCGCGGGACGAATCCACGGGAATGAGGTATTTCATCGCGTCGTCTCCATCGAAATCCGGGCTGGCCGGCGCTTGCGCAGCCAGGCGAGCCCGAGCACGCCACCGACCAGCGCGGCGTAGACGGCGGCCACCGACGGCGAGCGGCCCGCGAGCAGCTCGCGCACGAACGGCTCGCCGACGATCATCTGCGCGGCCGTCCAGGCGAGCACCGCGCCGCCGGCATAGAGCAGGCCGGGAAAGCGCTCGATACATTTGAGTATCAGCGTGCTGCCGTAGACCACGATCGGGATGCTGATCGCCAGGCCCAGCACCACCAGCAGGATGCTGCCGTGCGCGGCGCCCGCCACTCCGAGCACGTTGTCCACGCCCATCACGGCGTCCGCGATCACGATGGTGCGCATCGCGCGCCAGAAGCCCGCGGCAGGCGCCACGTCGCGCTCGCGCGAACCCTCTTCACCGGTCAGCAGCCGGTACGCGATCCACGCGAGCAATACCCCGCCTGCGAGCATCAGGCCCGGGAGTCTGAGCACCCAGAGAACCGCGACGGTGAGGCTCGCCCGCACCGCGACCGCGCCCAC
>DATHHZ010000596.1:0-3195 GCA_035316965.1 Burkholderiales bacterium
CTGGCCGTCCTTGGTGTAGACCTTCCTGACCCCTGCAGCCTCCAGCGCGATCACGCTCATTCCGGTGCGACCGGCCAACCATGGCTCGACAGATCGAACTTCACCCCCGCGAGGGTGTATTTCTTTTCGAAGAAGAACCGGCCGCCCAGCTTGGACAGATCCACCTTGGGCGGGGGCTGGAGCGTGGCGCCGGTATCCTTGACGCGGGCTTCCGCCGCATCGAGGTCGTCCACTTGCACGCCGAAGTGGTCGAGCCCGTAGCCTTCGGGGTAGGGATTGGGATTCTGCTTGGTGCGCTTCCAGCACACGATTGCGAGATTGATGTACCCGTCCGTGAGATAGACCTCGCGCGCCAGGTCGCTGTCCCCTCGGCCGATCTCCCGCAGACCCAAGCCCTGCTTGAAGAGCTCGGCCGTGACGAAGGGATCTTCCGCGGTAATTGCGATGTGCCGAATCCTCGCCATGCGTTTCTCCTTTTCAGTCAACCTGGGTAAGCCAGCAGACGCTCGAGATCCGTCAGCATTTTTTCCTTATCGCGGCCCGCCTGGTGCACGCGGCGGTTCCTGAGCCAGCAGGCGAACACGCTCGACAATTGTCCCTCATCGCCCGCCTCGCGGGATACCCGCATCACAGTCTCGACCCGGGATTTTCGCCGCGCGACGTAATTCTCTAGGCCCTGCGCAAGTCCCTGCCCGCGGGCGTGAACCGCTTCCAGCTCGGCGGCGAGAACGGCCGCATCCTCCATCGCCATCCCGGCTCCCTGGCCGATATTGGGAGTCATCGCGTGGACTGCATCACCCAGCAGGACCGATCTTCCCTGCGCCCAGCGGTCCAGCCTGATCTCTTCGACTTCCGTCGTAATGATCTCATCGGAGGAACGCAACTGGGAAAAGAGGCTCCTGATCCGCTCGTCGGTGAATTGCGCGAACATCGCGCGGAATGCGTCCGCGCTGTCGAGGACGAGCGGCCGCTCGCGCGGCGAATTGAACGTGGTCCACACGTAGAGCCGCCTCTCCGAAACCGGGACGAGCCCAATTCGCTGGCCACGGCCCAGGAACTCGGTGAAATTCCGGACCCTGGCGATATTATCCACGACCATGCGATGCGAACGGTATCCCATATACAGCGGCTCGATCTCTCCGAATGCATGCCGCCTCACCTGGGAGTGAATCCCGTCCGCCCCGACCAGGACATCCGCCTCGAAGATTCCGTGACGCTCCGTTTCGAGCCGGACCCGCTCAGGCATGAGATCGATGCTCCTTACGGCGATGCCGAAGCGCACCGCTTCCCGCGGCACACCGCGGTAGAGCGCCTCAAGCAGGTGCGCGCGGTGCACCAGCGCGCCCGTCGAGAGCTTGCCGGAATCGTACAGGGGACGATAGTCGCGGACCGCAAGCAGCCTGCCGCGGTGGTCGCAGGTCTCGCGCATCAGATACGGCCAGGCGTCCCGGCGCAAGGCCTCGGCCAGTCCGTTTCGCTCGAGGACCCTCATCGCGTTGGGGTTCATGATGATACCGGCGCCGATCGGGTTGAGCTGCGCGGCCTTCTCGAGGACCGTCACCGGCAGGCCGCGGATCGTCAGCTCGCGGGCGAGCGATAGGCCGCCGATTCCGCCTCCGACGACCAGCGTCGAGATCATCGCCATCGCGAGATATTTACCATACGCGCGGACCTCTGAGAAAAGTCATTGACCAGGGCGGCCAGGGCGAAATCTTGCATATCGCGCGTCAAAGTAGAAGAATAATGAACGGCATTCGTTTGTCAATCGCGGCAGAGGCGATCCGGGAGCGCCGCGCCGCAGCGTTCGGAGAACAGCATGGGGATGTTCGGCCGCGAGCAGCTCGCGATGATGGTCCGGCCCGACCGGGTGCACCGTGCGCTGTACTCCGATCCGGCGATCTTCGAACTGGAGATGCAGCGCCTCTTCGGGCGCGCCTGGCTGGTAGTCGGGCACGAAAGCCAGATCCCCGCAGCCGGCGATTTCCTCACCACTCGCATGGGACGCGAGCCCGTAATCGTCGCGCGGCACGCCGACGGCACGGTGAAAGTGATGATCAATCGCTGCAGCCACCGCGGCAGCACAGTCTGCGAGGATGCTCGCGGCCATTGCGCCGAATTCGTCTGTCCGTACCACGGCTGGACCTACCGCACCGACGGCAGCTTGCGTTTCGTGCCACTTGCCGGAGGATACGGGCGGGACGTCGAACGGAAGAAGAGCGAGCTCGGCCTCGTGAACGTGCCGCGGGTCGAATCCTATCGCGGCTTTCTGTTTGCTTCCCTCGCCGCAGACGGCCCGACTCTTTCCGACTTTCTCGGCCCTCTTAGCAGCTCGTTCGACGACATGGTCGACCGCGCGCCGGACGGCGAAGTCGAAGTCGCGGGCGGCGTGTTCAAGCATGCCTACCACGGCAACTGGAAGCTCGTGCTCGAAAACCATCTCGACGGCCTGCACCCGAACTACGTGCATGCCTCCTCGGTGCAGGCGGCGCGCGATGCCCCCGATCCGGCGAAGCCGGAAAGATATGCCGACATCGCCATCCGGCAGATGCGCCAGAACGGCGCGCCGGAAGCCATCTGGGAATCGATCGGCATCTGGACGACGGATTTCGGCCACGGAT
Organism: Burkholderiales bacterium; assembly: GCA_035316965.1. GTDB lineage: Bacteria > Pseudomonadota > Gammaproteobacteria > Burkholderiales > SG8-39 > VBDM01. The sequence goes on from DATHHZ010000596.1 coordinate 2,619, forward strand.
ACATGGCCGACTACCACTCGGACAGCCGGCTCGTTGTCGGCATGGACAACCCCGTGTTCGCAGGCTACCGCGAACGCCTGGAGCACAAGATCGGCAAGGAACGCGCCGCAAAAGTGCTCGGCGTGACCCGCTGGAACTCGATCGTTTATCCCAACTGCTCTTTTATGGGACAGTTCCGGCAACTGCGCATCGTGCACCCGCTCGCCGTCGACCGCACGGTCGTGTACACCTATTCGTTCCGCCTGAAGGGCGCGCCGGAGCAGATGTACCGCGACACCATTGCGTTCGCCAACGTCGTGAACGGCACGGCATCCTGGGTCCTGACAGACGACCTGGAAGTCTACGAACGGGCGCAGAGGGGGCTCAGCGCGCAGGCGGGCGACTGGGTCTACATCGCGCGCGGCTACGGCGGCGACGCCGACGACGCCGGGCGAACCCGCCGCGGCGCGACTGGAACGAGCGAACTCCCCATCCGCAGCCAGTTCGCGGCCTGGCTGCGCTACATGACGGCCGAGTAGACGCGGCATGGGCGCCGTCGAAAGCACCGGCGTAGCGGGCGACGCGGTACTGCGCGAAG
>DATHHZ010000597.1:0-2349 GCA_035316965.1 Burkholderiales bacterium
CATTCGCGAATTTCGTGGCGAGGAGCACCCGGTTGCGTTTGCCTTTGATCGCGCGCCCGACCAGTTCTTCGTTGACTCCAGCGCCGTAGGCGTCCGAGGTGACGATCAGGTTCACGCCGAGATCGATGGCGCGATGAATGGTCGCGATCGATTCCGATTCGTTCGGCTCGCCGTAGATTCCCGTCATTCCCATGCAGCCCAGGCCCAGCGCCGAGACGGCGGGCCCATTCTTCCCAAGCTTGCGTGTGTCCATGAGCTCCTCTCTCCACGATCATTCGCCGAGCCAATCCCTCGCACGCAGGAAGTCCCGATAGAGTCTTTCCTCCGGACTCGACGGGTCCGGCTTCCAGTCGTATCGCCACTTCACGAGCGGGGGCAGGGACATCAATATCGACTCGGCGCGGCCCGCCGACTGCAAGCCGAACAGCGTGCCGCGATCATAGACGAGATTGAACTCCACATAGCGGCCGCGGCGATAGGCCTGGAAATCCCGCTCGCGCTCGCCGTAAGGAAGATCTTTCCGGCGCTCGATAATAGGAAGGTAGGCCGGAAGAAAATGGTCGCCGACGCTGCGAGCAAGCTCGAAGCACGAATCGAAACCGCTCTCGTTCAAATCATCGAAGAAGATCCCGCCGATGCCGCGCGGCTCGCCGCGGTGCTTGAGATAGAAGTACTCGTCACACCAGCGTTTGAAACGGGGATAGTACTCGGGGCCGGAGGCCTCGAGCGCCTGTCGGCACGTAGCGTGAAAGTGGCGCGCGTCCTCCTCGAACCCGTAATAGGGGGTCATGTCCATGCCGCCGCCAAACCACCAGATCGGCTCGCTCTGCGGCTTGATCGCGAGCAGGAACCGTATGTTCATGTGCACGGTGGGAACATAGGGATTGCGCGGGTGCAGCACCAGGGACACGCCGGTGGCTTCGAAGGCGCGGCCGGCCAGCTCGGGCCGCGCGGCGCTCGCCGAGGGAGGCAGGCGCTCCCCTTGTACCCGGGAGAAATTCACTCCGCCGCGCTCGAATACGGCCCCGTCCTCGATGATGCAGCTCTCACCGCCGCCGCCTTCGTTCCGCTGCCAGTGATCGCGGCGGAAGCTGCGTCCTTCGATGCGTTCCAGCTCCGCGACGAGGCGGTTCTGAAACTCAATAAGGTAGGCGTGGACCGCGGCCTGGTTCATCGAAGCGATTCACAGATCAAAGTGTTCGTGCGGCAACGGCGCGGTGCCCGATGTCGTGCCGATAGTGCATGCCGTCGAAACGGATGCCTTCCACGACTTCGTAGGCGCGCCGCTGCGCCATCTTGATCGAGTCACCCAGGGCCGTCACGCACAGCACGCGCCCGCCGTTGCTGACGATGGCGCCATCTTTCAGGGCCGTGCCCGAGTGAAACACCCGGAAGTCTTCTCCCGCCGCGGGGAGTCCCGTTACGACGTGGCCTTTTTCCGGGGCGTCGGGATAACCGGAGGCAGCGAGAACCACCCCGAGCGCGGCGCGGCGGTCCCATTCCGCCTTGACGCGGTCGAGCCTCCCGTCCATGGCGCTCTCGATTAGCTCGAACAGGTCGCTTTTCAAACGCAGCAGAATCGGCTGCGTTTCAGGATCGCCGAGGCGGCAGTTGAATTCCAACACGCGGGGGTTGCCTGAGCCGTCGATCATGAGGCCGGCGTAGAGGAACCCGATGTAGCGGTGGCCTTCCTGGGCCATTCCCGCGAGAACGGGCTGGATGATCTCGCGCACCACTCGCGCGTGCAGCTCTGGAGTCACCACCGGCGCCGGAGAATACGCGCCCATGCCGCCGGTATTGGGTCCCCGGTCGCCGTCCCTGAGACGCTTGTGATCCTGGCTGGTCGCAAGCGGGAGCACGTGCTCGCCGTCCGCCAGCACGATGAAGCTCGCCTCTTCGCCCTCCAGGAATTCTTCGATCACGACGCGATTGCCCGCAGCGCCCATCGTACGTTCGACCAGGATACTGTCGACCGCGCGATGCGCTTCGCCCGCGCTCATGGCGACGATCACGCCCTTTCCCGCCGCGAGGCCGTCCGCCTTCACTACGATGGGCGTACCGCGCGACTCGATATAGGCGTGCGCGGCGCCCGCCGCGTCGAAGCTCGAAAACTCCGCCGTGGGAATCCGGTGCCGGGTCATGAATTCCTTGGCGAACTGCTTGGAGCTCTCCAGGCGGGCGCAGGCCCGGGTCGGGCCGAAGATCCGCAGCCCCTTTGAACGGAACAGGTCGACGATTCCGTCGGCAAGCGGTGCCTCGGGTCCCACTACGGTGAGGTGAATATTTTCCGCGAGCGCAAATTCAGCCAGCTTGTCGATTGCAGAGATCGTCACGTTTTCCAGGCCGCTC
>DATHHZ010000598.1:0-2339 GCA_035316965.1 Burkholderiales bacterium
CGTACCAGGGGCCCACTTTTTCCTGGGCGCCCGCAAAGTGAACGCGGGATGCGATCCCGTGCGAGCTCGCCAAGCGCTCGGCGCGCGCCTGCGCCTTATCCCGACCCACGATGACAAGATGCGCGTCATGCTGCCCGGAGCGGGCGAACGCTTCGATCAGGCGAAACACGCCCTTCCTTTCGAATCCTGCGCCGACATGGAGGTGCACGGGCACGTGTTGTGGAATGCCGAGTTTTTGACGCATCGTCGATCGATGCACCTCGCGCAGCCGCGGATGGAACGCTTCCAGATCGATGCCGTTGTAGATGACATGGAGCTTCGCCTCCGGCGTGCCGAAATGCGCGCGGATTTCATCTCTGACCATGCGCGAATTGCAGATCACGGCACGCAGCCGCGGGCTCGCGAACAGGCGCTGCTCTGCGGCGAGGACGTAGCGATGATAGGGATTGAGTCGGAGACCGGCCCGGGCTAGCGGGCCGAGGATCGCGCTGCGGTTGTGCAGCCATTGCGCGTGCACTCCGTCGCCCGCGCGGTAGATGTCACAACAGGCGATCCGTTCGTGCGATTGCACGAAATCGAACGGCCGGCGGGCGATCTCACGGCACACTGCGCGTGCGAAGCTCCAGTCGCGCCACAGGCGGCCGATGTGAAACGGATCGCAGCGAATTACCCTGCCAGGGTCGCCGGTCCACTCACGTGCCAGCACGGTCACCGCAACGCCTTGCTCGCTGAGTGCGTCGAGCGCCCGTTCGATGAAGCGCTCGGCGCCCCCGTGAGCGCTGTAGCGCTGCCGCACCAGGGCGACGTGCATTCGCTCTAGTTCCGCGCGAGCTCAAGCCGCTCGCACAAGGCGCGAACGCCCTCGATCACGTGGGGGCCCTGCGCGTGGAGGCGATCCGGGTCGATCGCGTAAATTCTCCGGTTTCGAACCGCTGGAACCGATTCAAGACCCTTCCACGCCTGGAGCGCGTCGCTCCCGAAGCCGCCCGTGACGATCGCCTCGGGCCCGGCGCCGAGGATCTGCTCGCGGGAAACGAGCGGGGTGAGCATCTTTGCAGCGGCAAAAACATTGTGCCCGCCGCAGACGCGCAGCGCATCGCTGATCAGGTGCGCCCCGTTCACGGTAAGCGCGGGTGCATGCCAGATCTCCAGAAACACCGCGACGCGACGCCCCGCGGCGTAGCGCTTGACCAGATCCGCGAGCTCATTTTCGAATCGCCGTGCGCTCGCTTCGGCGACGTCCACGCTGCCGGCCAGCGCACCGACCCGGCGAACGATGCGGGGAATATCGGCAAGGGAGCGCGCCTCGGTGACGAAAACCCGGACGCCGATGCGCTCCAGACGATCGATTTGCAGCGGCGAATTGCCGCTTTGCCAGGCGAGCACGAGATCCGGCCGTAACGCGATCAGCCGCTCGATATCGACCCGACCGTTACTTGCCACGACGGGCAAGCGCTCCGCCTCGGCCGGATGGCGACTGAAGCTCGAGACACCGGCGACCTTTGCCCCTGCACCCGCGGCGAAGGCGATCTCCGCCAGATGCGGCGCGAGGGTGACGATGCGCTCCGCCGGCTGCCCGAGCGAGATCGTGACACCGCGGTCATCGCTCGCTTGCAGCGCGTACGTGTCCGACGCCACCCCGGCAACGAGCACGAGCACAACGACGCGGATCATCGCCCGAGGAGCGAATCGACCGCAGACATTGCGGCCTCCACCGGGAGTCGAGTGAGGCATTCGCTCACCTTGCCGCCGCCGCAACCGTCGTTCCCGCAGGGGCGGCAGGGATGCTCCCCGGAGGCGACGATGCGATGCGGCACCCGCCAAGGCCCCCATTCGAGCTCGCCGCTCGGGCCGAAGAGCGCCACTACCGGCGTTTGCATGGCGGCGGCGATGTGCATGGGAGCGGAATCGACGCCGATGAAGAGCTTCGCGCGAGCGCTGAGCGCGGCGAGTTGTTTCAGCGTGAGCTTCCCGGAAAAATCGGCTATCGGTACGCTCGCGCGCTTGCGGATCTCGGCAATCAGCTCCAGCTCCCGCTCATCGGGTGCTGCGGTGAGCGCGATGCGCTCGCCGCGCCTGACCAGTGCGTCGACGAGTGCCGCCGCACGCTCGGGCGGCCAGCACTTGAATTGCCAGCGCGACCCCGGGTGGAAATGAATGAAGCTTCGGGCGGCGAGACCCTGCCCTGCCAGCAGACCCTCTACGCTGCGCTCCGCCTCTTCGCCCGGCACGAGCAGGAGCCTGCGCTCGTCTTCTCGCGGCTGGACACCGATTCGCCTGAGCGCGTCGAGATTGACTTCCACCCGGTGGCGCCTCGCGTGAGGAGGGAGTGGGACGAG
>DATHHZ010000599.1:0-8714 GCA_035316965.1 Burkholderiales bacterium
GATGTCGTTGTCGGTGTTGCGCGAGTGCGGGCGTGGCGAGCCGGGCTGGAGCTTGGAATCCGCAGGCAGGGCGGAGGCCGAGCTCGTTTCGGTCAACCATCCCGTCTTCGCGTCGAGCGACAGCGTCGTCACCGTCGCGACGAGCTCCGAGAGGAGGTAAACGAACCTGTTGTCGGGGGAGAAGATGAAATGGCGCGGGCCCGTCCCGGGTTTCATCTGCGCGACCGCGGGAGTGTTCGAGGCGAGGCGCCCGGACTTCTCGTCGAAGACGAACTGGAAGATCTGGTCGGTGCCGAGGTTCGGGACGTAGACGAAGCGGTTGGTCGCGTCCACGAGGATCGAGTGGGCGTTGCGGCCCACGGAGATCACCTGCAGGGGCTCCGCGAAAACGCGCCCGTCGCCGCCGATCGCGTTGACGCTCACCAAGTGGCCGCCGTAAGAGGCGCCGAAGAGAAAGCGCCCGTTCCGGTCGAGCGAGATGTACGGGAAGCTCTCGGCGAGGGGCGCGGTAGACACGGGCTTCAGCGCCCCCGTGCCTGAGTCGATGGAATAGACGTGCGCGGTATACGGCTTGGAGCGCGAGGCCGCGTAGAGAAGGCGCCGGTTCGGGCTCACCGCCATCGGCATCACCACTTTCGCCGCCTGAACGCGCGCGAGGGGCGCGAGCGCCCCGTCCGCCTGCATGCCCCAGGCGCCGATGTCGCCGTCCTCGGCGTGAGAAACGTAGACGAACGTCCCTGCCAGCGCCGAGCTGCTGATCAGTGCCGACATGGCGATCCCCCTGGTGAAGATTGAGAATGGTTTCATGCTTGACCCCTTCAAGCGTTCGTGGATGAAGTGTATCGCGGCCTGATCCGCTCCCGCGTCATCTCTGTAAGCTTGGTGATCCCCAGGAGCGCCATGTCGCGCTCGATCTCTTCGCGCAGGAGCCTCACTCCGTGGCGCACGCCGGCTTCCCCGGCGATCGCGGCCGCGTAGAGGAAGGGCCTGCCGACGAACATGAACTGCGCGCCGAGCGCGAGCGCCTTCAAAACATCGGTGCCGCGGCGGATTCCGCCGTCGATCATCACCGTCATGCCCCCCGCCTGCGCAACCACCGCGGGGAGCGCGCGCAAGGGCGCTAGAGCGCCGTCGAGCTGCCGCCCGCCGTGGTTGGAGACGATGACGCCGTCGACGCCGCTCTCACGGGCGATGCGCGCGTCCTCCGGGGCCAGCACGCCTTTCAGCACCAAGCGTCCCTTCCACAGCCTTCGCATCAGCTCGAGGTGGGTCCACGCGAGCCGGTCGCGCTCCCCGTCCCCGCGGGAAGCGCGGGTGATGAGCGGAATGCGCGCGCCCATGTTCTCGAAGTGCGGCATGCCGCCCACGAGGAGCGTTCGCAGGAACATCCCGAAGAGCCAGCGCGGGCGGAGCGCGCTCTCCCACGCGAGGCGCGCCGTCGGCCGCAGCGGCCGGCTGAAGCCACTCCTCACGTTGTTCTCGCGGTTCGCGCTCACCGGGACGTCGACGGTGAGGACGAGCGTATCGAATCCGGCGCGCGCGACTCTGTCGACCAACCGCGTGATCGGCCCGGTCTCGCCCGGCAGGTAGGCCTGGAACCAGGCGGTGCTTCCGGCGGCGCGCACCTCTTCCAGGCGCGTCAGCGATGCGCCGCTCATGATCATCGGGATGCGGGTCTCCGCCGCCGCGCGCGCGAGCACGATGTCGCCCCGATACGCCGCCATGGAAGTGCCGCCCATGGGGGCGATGCCGAAGGGCGCGTCGTAGCCGCGGCCGAAGAGCGTCGTCTTCGCCGTGCGCGCGGAGACGTCCACCAGCACGCGAGGGCTGAGCTCGATCTCGTCGAACTGTGCGCGGTTCGCGCGCAGCGACGCGTTCGTCTCCGCGCCGCCCGAGACGTAGCCGAACATCGGCCGCGGCAGGTAGCGGCGCGCCGGGGCTTCAAAATCATCGAGCGCGAGGATACGCGCGAGGGCGCGCGGCAGCCCCTTGTCGACGTGCCACTCGGCATCGGAGGGGACAGCCGCGGAAACGGGTTGGCCTGCTTGGCTTGTGTCGGGCATGGGCTCGCCGGGTCAAGGAAAACTCTTGCCGATTGTAGCGTGAGATGCAGGTCTTGCAATCCGGCACGAACGCAAGGAAACTGCCGTGCACGACGGAAGGCAGTTTCACGACTGACTCATGCGCGAAAGACGGCGCAGCCGCGAAGGTGAATCTTTCGAACATGGCGCTCAAGCGACAGGATCTGGATGACATCTCCGCCCGGACCCTCGATCACTATGACCGGCGCGCCGAGGACTTCTGGAAGGGCACGCGCGATCACGATGTCAGCCAGAACATCGCGGCGCTGCTCGCGCACATCGAGGGCGAGCCACCGTTCACGATTCTCGACCTGGGCTGCGGGCCGGGGCGGGACCTGAAGGCGCTCGCCGGGCTCGGCCATGTCGCAATCGGGCTGGAGGGATCAGAGCGCTTCGCGGGCATGGCGCGCGAGCACAGCGGCTGCGAGGTTTGGCGGCAGGATTTATTCGGGCTCGATCTTCCCGATGCGCGCTTCGACGGCGTGTTCGCCAACGCGGTGCTGTTTCACGTCCCCGGCCAGGAGCTGCCGCGCGTCTTGCACGAGCTGCATGCGACCCTCAAGCCGCGCGGCGTGCTGTTCAGCTCGAACCCGCACGGCGGCAACGAGGAGGGCTGGAACCGCGGGCGCTACGGCGCGTACCACGATCTGGAAGCCTGGCGGCGTTTCATGACCGCCGCCGGATTTACGGAGCTCACGCACTACTACCGGCCAGAAGGCCTGCCGCGCGACCAGCAGCCCTGGCTCGCGAGCGCGTGGCGCGCTCTGTGTTGAGCTACGTCCCGCGCTGTCCGATCAGGCCGAGAAATTCTTCCCGGGTCGCGGGGGAATCGCGGAAGGCGCCTACGACGGAGGAAGTGATCATGACGGAGTTCTGCTTCTCCACGCCGCGCATCATCATGCACAGGTGGCGCGCCTCGATCATCACGCCGACGCCCGCCGCGTCGATCGAATCCATGATGGCGTGGGAGATCTGCTCGGTCAGCCGCTCCTGCAGCTGCAGGCGCCGCGCGTACATGTCGACCAGCCGCGCCAGCTTGCTGACGCCGAATACGCGGCCGTTTGGAATGTACCCGATGTGGCAACGTCCGAAGAACGGCAGCATGTGGTGCTCGCACAGGCTGTAGACCTCGATATTCTTCACGATCACCATGCTGTTGGTCTTTTGCGTGAAGATCGCGCCGTTGATCAGCTTGGCCGCGTCGGCGCGGCTGCCGGAAGTGAGGAAGGCAAGGGCTGCGGCGACCCGCTGCGGGGTCTTCACCAATCCTTCGCGCTGGGGATCCTCGCCGATTTCCGCCAGGAGCTCGCGCACCAGACCTTCGATTTTTGCGGCGTTCAGGGGCATTGCGGGATTATAGGCGCGCTTCGGCGCGATAGAATGCCGGAATGTGCGGGCGTTACGTCTCTCCCGAGGAAGCCGCGGTCGAGCGTGCCTGGCACATCGGCCGCCGCAACTGGAAGACGCCCTTCGGCAAGCCGCGCTACAACGTCGCGCCGACGATGCGCGTCATCATGCTCAGGCGCGACGCCGCTTCCCCGGAGATCGAGCTTGCGCACGCGCGCTGGGGATTCGTGCCGTACTGGTTGAAAGAGGAAAAGCCCCCGCGCGGCAGGTTCAACGCAAAGTACGAGACCGCCGCCTCGAACGGCTTGTGGCGCGAGGCGTTTTCGCGCGCGCGGTGCCTGTTGCCGGCGCTCGGCTGGTACGAATGGCGCGAGGAGATGCGCCTCGACAAGGCGACGGGCGAGGTCTTGAAAGTCAATCAGCCGTACTACTTCGCCCGCAAGGACCGTCGGCCGTTCTGCTTCGCGGGGCTCATGTCGAAATGGAAAGACCCGGGGGATCCCGATACGACGCTGACCTGCGCCGTTCTCACGCGTCCGGGCGCGGGGCGCGCGGGCGAGATCCACGGGCGCATGCCCGTCGTGCTGCCCGATGAAGTCCACGCACAATGGCTCGATCCGGCGCAGCTCGATCCGGCCCGGGCGGCCGCCCTGATCGAAGAGCACTCGCAAGTCGATTTCGATCTCGTCCGTGTGGGGCGCGGCGTCAACCGCACCGCGGAAGACAGCGAGAAGCTGATCGAGCCGCTGGAGGCCGCCTAGGGGAGCGCGGTCAGAACAGCAGCGAGCCCGGAACAGGTAGGCTCTCGCTCTCCTCGAGCAGCCCGTGCGCTCCGACGCCGAGAAGGCGCACCGGCCGGCGCGCGGCGTCGGTGCGCTCGAGAAGCGCCAAGGCGCAGGCGGCGATCTCGGCGGCGTCGCAAGTGGGCGCGGCCGCGGTGTGGCTGCGCGTGACGGTGGTGAAGTCTGCGTAGCGCACCTTGATGGTCACGGTGCGCGCTCGCAGTTTTCTCTTCTCGAGCCCTTCGGCGGTGCGGCGCGCGATGCGCTCGATCTCGCCGCGGATTTGCTCCAGGTCCGTGAGGTCTTTCTCGTAGGTGTTCTCGTCGGAGAGCGATTTACGCCGCTGGTTGGGCTCGACCGGGCGCGGGTCTTCGCCGCGGGAGAGTTGCTTCAGCCAGCCGGCCAGGCTTCCCACCGCGCGATGCAGCCGCTCGTCCTCCGCAGCGCGCACGTCGAGCAGCCGTGTTATGCCGATCGCGCGCAGCTTTTTCGCGGTGACGGGGCCCACGCCCGAAAGCGCTTCAACGGGCAGCTCGCGAAGGAACTCCTCGACTCTCTCGGGCGCGATAACGGTGAGCCCGTCGGGTTTCTTCCAGCCCGAGGCGATCTTGGCGAGGAACTTGTTGGGCGCGACGCCTGCGGAGGCGCTGAGATTCAGTTGCTCGCGAATGAGCGCTTTCAGCTTCTTCGCGACATTGCTCGCGAGCGGCTCGCCCCAGACATTGTCGGTGACGTCGAGATAGGCCTCGTCGAGCGACAGCGGTTCGACGAGCGGGGTGCAGGAGCGCAGGATCGTCATTACCTGCTGCGAGACCGCGCGGTAGCGCGCAAAGTCGGGCCGCACGACGACGAGCTCCGGGCACAGGCGCACCGCGCGGGCCATCGGGATGGCCGAGCGCACGCCGAAAGCGCGCGCCTCGTAGCTCGCGGCGGCCACCACGCCGCGCGACTCAGCCGGGCCGCCGACCGCGACCGGCCGGCCGCGAAGCTCGGGATCATCGCGCTGCTCCACCGACGCATAGAACGCGTCCATGTCCACGTGGATGATGCGGCGCGGCGATTCGGACATGGGCAAAGTGTAGCTTCATTTCGCGAGCCGCCTGCGGATCGCCTGCAGCTCGCGCCGGCGGGCGGCATCGGGCTCGGGGTAGGACATGTCGAGCCCCTCGAGCGCATCCACGATGATGCGCGAGACGATCAGCCGGGCGTTCGGCTTGTCGTCGGCGGGGACGACGTACCAGGGCGCGTGCCGGGTGCTGGTCGCCGCAAGACAGGCCTCATAGGCCTCCATGTACTGCTTCCAGTATTTTCTCTCCTCGACGTCGTCGAGGCTGAATTTCCAGTTCTTGTGCGGGTCGTCGATGCGCGCGAGGAGACGCCGGCGCTGTTCTTCCTTCGAGAGATGCAGGAAAAACTTGAGGATGCGCGTGCCGTTGCGGTACAGATGGTCCTCCAGCCCGGTGATCGAACGATAGCGTTCCTTCCAGATCGAGTCCGGGTCGAGGAGATCGCCAGGGAGTTTTTCGGCGCGCAGGATCTCGGGATGCACGCGCACGATCAGCACCTCCTCGTAATACGAGCGGTTGAAGATGCCGATGCGCCCGCGCTCGGGCAGGAAACGGGTGGTGCGCCAGAGGAAGTCGTGGTCCAGCTCCTCGGCGCTCGGATGCTTGAAGCTGGTCACCTGGCAGCCCTGAGGATTGACGCCCGACATCACGTGTTTGATGACGCCGTCCTTGCCGGCCGCGTCCATGGCCTGGAAGATGATGAGGAGGGCGTGGCGGTCGACCGCGTACAGCAGGCTTTGCAGCGAGCTCAGTCGCTCGACCTGCTCAGCGAGTCGCTCCCGGTATTGCTCCTCCGACGCGTAATAGGGCTTCACGCGCGTCGGCCATTTCTTGAGCTTGACTTTCTCGTCGGGGCGGACGCGGAACTCGTCGGGGTCGATCTTCATCGGGACGGCCATGGTAGCAGCGCCGGGGGAGCCGGGGGCCTTTGCTACGGGACAAGGCAGGGCATTCCAAGTAGCATTGCTAAAGAGGCCTGGTCCAAGGGGAATAATCGCGGCCCGCGGCCTGTTCTAGCAGGGCAACGCACAAATCAACAAAGGAGGAGACATGAAACGCATATTTCTTGCAGCTCTTGCCTGCGGGCTGGCTGCGGCCGCTTCCGCGGCCTGGTCGCAGGCGCCGGCGCGCCCGCAGATCGCGACGACGAAGCTCGACGGCACGGAAGGCGTATACATCTTCCGCAACGGCAATCACCAGGCGATGTTCGTCGTCACCCGGGACGGCGTGATCGCCACCGACCCCGTGGCCTACGGGCGTCCGACCGGCGGGGCGACCTACGTCGCCGAGATCAGGAAGGTCACCGACAAGCCGATCAAGTACCTCGTCTACAGCCATCACCATTACGACCACGTCGCGGGCGGCCAGGCGTTCAAGGATGCCGGCGCGAAAATCGTCTCCCACAAGAGAGCGAAGGAGCGCCTCGCCGTCCTCGGAGATCCGGCCACGCCGCTGCCCGACGAGACGTTCGACGAGAAGAGGACCATCACGCTCGGGGGCACCGCGCTCGAGCTGACTTACGTCGGTCTCAACCACTCGGACAGCTCGATCGTCATGCGGCTGCCGAAGGAGAAGATCCTTTTCGTGGTGGATTTCCTGCCGGTCGGCTCGGTACCGGGCCGCGGCATGATCGACTTCTATCCGCTCGAGGCGGAGCAGGCGATCAAGCAGGTGCTGGCGATGGATTGGGAGCGCCTCATCCCGGGCCATCCGGGGCAACCGGGCGACCGGCTGGGCACCAAGAAGGACGCGCAGGACCAGCTCACTTTCCTGCAGGACGCCTCGGAGGCGGTGAAGGTCGCGGCGCGCGAAGGGAAATGCTGGGAACCGGCGGAGAAAGAGGTCAAGCTGCCGAAATACGAGAAGTGGCCCGGCTACGAGAACAACCTGCAATTCGTGACGAGGCGCTACTGCGGCCTATGGGGGCGCGGCACCTGAGCCGAAACGTTTCGTTTCAGGGAAAGACGGCCGAAGCGCGCTTCGGCCGTTTTTGTTTCCGCCGGCTCCACCTCATCTTTTCGCACTCTCCTTGCCAATGCTCGTGGCACCCGCCATACTTGCGGGATCGAATTTCACTTGGGTCAATCCTCGGCATCCCTTCCAGGGTGCGCCGATTCTGGTTTCTCCCACCGACAATTTGATGCCCCGCACACTCCGGCGCGGGGCGACTTCATTCATAGAGAGCATCCATGCCTATCGGTACCGTGAAATGGTTCAACCCGAGCAAGGGTTTCGGTTTCATCCAGCCTGACGACAAGTCCAAGGACGTGTTCGTGCACATCTCGGCTGTAGAACGCGCCGGACTCGGCACTCTCAACGAGAATCAAAAGATCTCCTACGAGCTCGAGCAAGGGCAGAACGGCAAAACGTCCGCAGTCGATCTGAAAGCGGTTTGACCATCCCTCGGCCTTCGTTGAGCGATCCGTATATGTGTTACCGTGATCGTTGCAACGAAGGAGCAGTGTGCCCATGCACCGCGAGGAGCGCGGGAGATATTTGATCGAGGCGAGCGCGTTTCGCCTCACCGACGGGAACAAGTGGCAGCCCCGGCTCACGATGACGCGGCTGGCGTGCGAGAACGCGCTGTCGAAAAGCCAGTCGTTTCCCGGGCTGACGCCGCTGTTCGAAACCGCGAAGGGCGCGGTTCGCTTCGCGACCGATCTCGGCCGAAGCCTGGCCGACGAAGGATCGCCGCGCCTGAAGGTTTAGCGGCGCGCTCCGGCGCCCCCTGGATCAATCCACCACGGCGACGACCTGGATCTCCACGAGCTGCTCCGGCTCGCCCAGCTCGAGCACGGCGAGGTTCGTCGTGGTCGGCTTGTGATTGTGGGGCGCGAAGTAGGAATTCACCACCGCGCTCGCCTTGCCGATGTCGCCCATGCGCGGGCGAGCGCGAAAGATGAATACGTGCACTACGTCTTTGGGCGACGCGCCCGCGGCCTTGAGCGTTTCCATGATGCCGTCCATCGTCTGGCGCACCTGGCCTTCCAGGTCGTTCGTCAGGTATTTCAGGATCTGCTCGCGCTTGTGTGGATGGTCGTGATACACGGGGAGCGCAGTGCCGCCGGCGAGCCAGAGGATTTTGCCGCTCTTGATCTTGATCGCCGGCGAGAACGGCATGAACACGCTCTTGTCGTAGTTCGGGTGGTGGATGATTTCCAGATGGCTGCCGCTTTGCGCTCGCGCGGGCGCCGTGGTGAAGGCAAAGGCGAGCGCGCCGCATGCAAGAGCGGTGAAGGCGGCGGAAGTGCGAACGGGTTTCCTGGCGGTCATGTCGAATCCTCCTTGGGGTTGAAGCAAGAACGCCCCGGGAAGATCCCGGGGCGTTTTGTTTTGGGAAGGTATCGCTCTTCAGCGATACGTCAGTTTGCGAGCGGATCCGGACGAATCTGGATCTTGTAGACCTTCGGCTGGTTCCGCGTGCCGCCTTCGTTGTG
>DATHHZ010000600.1:0-2958 GCA_035316965.1 Burkholderiales bacterium
AGTCATCGGTGACCTATGCCGTGCAGAAGCTCGAATCGCTGCTCGGCGTGAAGGCCTTCAAAATCCAGGGGCGCAAGGCGAACCTCACGCCCACGGGCGAGCTGCTCTACCGCCGCGCCCGCTACCTGCTAGACGAGGCCACCGGGCTGGAGCAGGCGGCGAAGAAGCTGTCGGCGGGCTGGGAGGCGGAGATCCACCTCGCCGTGGAAACCATTTTTCCGACCTGGCTGCTGCTCGGCTGCCTTGCGCGCCTCGGGGCGGAGAGCCCGCACACTCGAGTCGAATTGATCGAGACGGTGCTCGGCGGAAGAGACGACGCGCTGCTCCAGAGCCAGGCCGAGCTCGCGATATTCGGGACGATCCCTCAAGGGTTCATGGGCGAGTCCCTGATGCGCGTGCGCTTCATTCTCGCCGCGCACCCGGATCACCCGCTTCACAAGCTCGGGCGCAAGCTCTCGATGCAGGACCTGCGCGCGCATCGCCAGCTGGTGGTGCGCGAGTCGAGCCCGCGGCGCGCGACGCCGCTGACGATGGAGGCGACGCAGCGCTGGACCGTGAGCAACCTGGCGACCTCCATCGAGGCCGCGCGCTCGGGCCACGGTTTCGCCTGGCTGCCGGAGGAGAGAATCCGCGAGGAGCTCAAGGCGGGCACGCTCAGGGCGCTGCCCGTACGCGAAGGCGGCGAGCGCCACGCCGAGCTGTACCTGATATTCGCCGACCGCGAGCACGCCGGCCCCGCCACTTTGAGGCTGGGGGAAATCATCCGCGAGGCGGTGGCGAGCGAGTGCAAGCGCTCCGCCGCTCCGGCGAGAAGGCGCGCGCGAAAGAGTGTGCGCAAGAAAATGAGTGCGCGAAGTTCCTAGCAGTTCCACTGATTCGCCGCAAAACCGCTATCCTCACCGGCTTTTGCGCAGCGGCAGGCACGTGTCCGTCAAATCCTCCTCCCCCGCCTCCCCTCGCCGGCGCGACGCCGCCGTCACCGTCACGCTGGTGGTGTTCTGCCAGGGCTTCAACATGCTGTCGCTCGGCGGCATCGCGCTCTTCCTGCCTCTCATCCGCGAGGACCTCGGGATGAGCTTCGCACAGGCGGGGATGCTGTCCGCCGCGGCAACCTTCACCTACGCGCTCGGCCAGATTCCGGGCGGCTACCTCGCCGACCGCTTCGGGCCGAAGCGCGTGTTCTTCATTGGCATCCTCGGCTCGACTCTGCTCTCGCTCAACTTCGGGATGATCGAGTCTTATCCGGCTGCAATCGCGAACCAGATCGTGTCAGGCGTGTTCCGCGCGCTTATTTTCGCGCCGGGCCTGACGCTCGTCGCTTCCTGGTTCCCGGCAGACCGCAAGGCGACCGCGATGGGCGTGTACGTGATCGGCGGCGTCTCGGGGAACATCCTGCTCTCTCTCGTCGGCCCGTTTCTGGTGAACCACTACGGCTGGCGTCCGCCCTTCATCGCCTTTGCCGCGCTGGGCGTGTGCGCCGCGTTCGTGTATTTAGCTTTCGGCAAACAGAAACCCGCCGCGGGACCCAAGCACCCGGTGGGCGTGCTCGATGCGTTCCGGCTCTTCCGCTACCCGATCATGTGGGTCTGCGCCGGCATCCAGTTCATCCGCTTCGGCGTGACCACCTCGTTCAATTTCTGGCTGCCTTCGCTCCTGGTGGCCGATCGAGGGCTGTCGCTCCAGGCCGCCGGATTCATCACTGCGATGGGCTTCGCGCTGACCGGGCCTTCCAACGCGCTCGGCGGCTACACCTCGGACCGCCTGAGGAACCCGCCGCTCGTGATCGGCGCGTCGCTCGCCGTGCTTGCCTGCACGTCCGCCCTGATCGTCGTGGTGGATTCGATCCCGCTGCTCGTGCTCGTGGTCGCGGTCAACGCGATCTTCCTGCAGTTCTATTTCGGTCCGCTCTTCTACGTCCCGGTCGAAGTGCTCGGACCACGCGTCGCCAGCATCTCCGCCGGGTTCTGCAACATGTTCGCCAACCTCGGCGCCCTCGTTTTCGCCTACGCGCTCGGCGTGGTGAAGGACACGGCGGGCGCTTTCACACTGGGTTTTCTGGGGACGAGCGCCGTGTGCGTCGTCGGGGTCGCGCTCTCCGCGGTGCTCGCGCGCATGAGGAGGAAAGCGTTGGCGCAGGCGAACGCCTGAGAGCTTACGCCACCTCAAGAAGTATCTCCGTCAGCCGGTCGGGCATGTCGATCATGACGTCGTGGCCGCACGCCACTTCGTAGGTGCGCCAGGACCGATCGGCTTTCGTCTTCGCGTAGAAGCGGTCGAAGTTCGAGTTCTCGAAGCCCGTCGCCCGGATATAGGTCTTCTTCGCGACGCGGTCGCGCGCGCCCGTGAGCTTGATCGGCTTGAGCGAGACGCCGATGGGCTGGGCGGTTTGTTTCGCGTCCACCCAGGCACGG
This sequence comes from Burkholderiales bacterium, assembly GCA_035316965.1. Lineage (GTDB taxonomy): Bacteria > Pseudomonadota > Gammaproteobacteria > Burkholderiales > SG8-39 > VBDM01. Next base: position 2,412 of record DATHHZ010000600.1, read on the forward strand.
TCCTTGTCGTTCACGTTCCAGGTCGTGGCCGGAGGCGCGGGCCGCGAGATGTCGCCTTTTTTCAGCGCGAGTGCGATCTCGGTCTTGCTGCGCTCCGAGTTGAGATCGAGGCCTTTCTGGCCGTTCTCCGGCATAAAGGCGTCCAGAAACACGATCGAGGAAATCGCCGGCAGCACCTGCTCGGCCACGCCGGAGACAACCCAGCCGCCGTAGGAATGGCCGACGAGCACGATGCCCCCGATGTTCTCCAGGCTCTCCCACTTGATGACGTTCACCACGTCGGTGATGTGCATCTCGAGATCGACATCGCGGCTCATGAGATGCGAACGCTCGCCCAGGCCCGTGAGCGTGGGCGTGAAGACCTTATGGCCGCCGCGCTCGAGCCGGTCCGAGACGCGGCGCCAGCACCAGCCACCTTGCGAGGCGCCGTGAACCAGCACGAACGTCTTGGATCGAAACGGCCCCTGTGCCATCGCTGCGGCCGGTCCCGCCAAAGCGGCCGCAGCCGCGCCGGCGACCATCGCGCGGCGCATCGCATTTACCGTGA